>JAEZFJ010000096.1 GCA_023437755.1 Pseudomonadota bacterium | reverse complement strand
CCAGTGAGGCGAGCAGCAGGGTGACCGCAACCGCGCCGATGACCAGTGGAACGGAAGTCGGGGGAGCTTCGGGAGGTGCGGCGGTGGTCATGGGAATTTCCGAGCGGCTGCGACATGCCACTCTCTTGCTTGACGAGGTGATGCAGCATACATCTGCTCGGGGCATTTATGTGTCAATAGCACACAATTTGGAGGGACGCATGCCGCAGTTCGCGAGTGGCGAGGCCAGCGCCCTGCTGCAGAAGGCGGGTGTCGATGCCTCGACGGCCGACGCCGTGATGCGGATCGATGCGCTGCTGCAGAACTGGCGGCGGCAGGCGATGAAGCGGGAACTGGGGCAACGGGCGCTGGTGGAGCTCAGGATCGGGCTCGATATCGCGCAGTTCGACGTGCTGGTGGCGATCGACGGGCCGGTCAACGAATTCGGCGAAGCCGCCGGCGAGACCATGGTGGGCACGGTGGCCGAGCGGCTGGCCATCGATCCCTCGCGAGCGAGCCGGCTGGTGAGCGAAATGGTGGACCAGGGCTATGCACGGCGGGCCGTGAGCCAGGCCGACGCGCGACGCGCGATCGTGGTGCTGACGGAGCGCGGCAAGACGGTCGTGGAGGCGGTGCGGGCCTACAAGTAACTGATCATTGGGGATTTCCTCGGGAGCTGGCCGAAGGACGAGCTAGCGCAGTTCGTGCCGCTGCTCGAGCGCTTCGCCAACTGGTCGAAGCATCTGGAGACCGGCTCGGAGCGGTTTGCAGCCGAGATCGCAGCACTGGCCCGGAAGATGGACAGCACCGAGCGCGCAGGCTAGGTCTCGCCGCCCCTGGAGGAGGGAAGCGATGGCAGGCGAGTCGCGATTGCCGGTGACGGCGCTGTTGGGCGCCAACATGTTCTTTTCCGGCGTCAGCTATGCCGCCACCCTGCCCTATGCATCGCTCGTTGGCGTCGACACGCTGGGCATGTCGCCGGCGTGGTTCGCTTCGGTGATGAGCGCGGGGGCGATCTTCGGCACCTTTGTCTCGCTGGGTCTGGGCTACCTCTCCGACAAGCTGCCGGATCGCCGGTTGCTGGTGCTGCTGACGGCGCTTACCGGCATTCTGGCGCATGGGATGATCTACCTGTGGCCGACACAGGCGAGCTTCACCATCGCCATGGCACTGATCATGCCGTTTGCCGGCGCTGCCTATGGGCAGAGCTTTGGCTATGTGCGTGTCTATTATCTCAAGCACCGGCCGGAGCGGGCCGACTTCATGGTGCAGGCACTGCGCACCGTGTTCACCCTGGCCTGGATCGTGGTGCCGCCGCTGGCCGGCTGGGTGGCAGCGGAGTTCAGCATCTTCGACGTGTTCCTGGCGTCGGCGATCGCCTATGCGGGGGTGGCGGCGGTGTTCGCGTTGCTGATCGCCGACCCCTCGACGGCGGTGCAGATGCCCGCGCCGGTGCGGGCGGCGGGGGCATCGCTGCTGTCGGCGTTCCAGCTGCGGCCCGGCACGCTGGCGGGGCTCACCGGGCTGATCGTGATGACCGGCGCGATGCGGCTGATGACGCTGACCATGGCGCTGTTTATCGTCAGCGACCTCGGCGGCACGGTCACGGATGTGGGGCTCTATGCGGGGATCACGGCAGCAACGGAGGCACCGTTCATGCTGCTGCTGGCGTGGCTGACGACGCGGGTGACCAAGGAGACGCTGCTGGCAGGGGCCGGGCTGGTGATGGCGGTGTTCATCGGGCTGACCAGCCAGCTCCAGAGCGTGCCGGCGCTGTTCTGGCTGCTGGCGCTCAACGGGCTGGGGACGGCGGCGCTGATGAGCGTCAACATCTCCTATGTGCAGGACGCCATCAAAGGCCGGGTCGGGCTGTCCACGTCACTGATGGACGTGGTGGCGATCGCCGCCAACCTCCTCGGCGCGGGAGCGTTCGGGGTGCTGGCGAGCGGCGGCGACTACCGGTTCGCGCTGATCGTCGCCGCCGCCACCTCGGTGCTGGGAGCAACGATCATGGCGGCGGGCAATCTCGGCAGGCTGGGCGGGCTGAAGCCGGCGCCGGCCTGAGGGTCACTCGGCGGCGCGACGCTTCTTGTGATCCTTGGGCTTCGCCTTCTTCGGCGCCCGGGTTTCAGGCGCCGCAGCAGGCTTGGACCATTTGGGCTTGCCCTTGTCCTTGCTGACGGGCTTGGCCGGCTTGCGGGGCTTGGGTGCCGGAGCGGCGGCTTCCGCGGCCGGAGCGAAGTCCGCGGCATCAAGGTCGCCGGAGCCGAAGCGCGGCTTGCGCGCTGGACGCTCGGCCGAGGCGGCTGCGGGATCGTAGCCGCCTTCGCGAGGCTTGCGGGCGGGACGTTCCCGGAACGGGGCGGCGGCCGGGTCGTAGGCGTCGTCCTCGCGGCGCTTGGCCGGGGGCCGTTCGCGGGACTGGCGGAGCTGGGCTTCGCCGGGGGCATCGACAGGCAGGATGTTGACGCCGCGCTCGCCGGTGCCGTTACGCTCGACGGCGCGCTGGAAGCTGTCGGCCTTGTCGGCCGCGACCTCGAACAGAGTTTCGGTGTCGAAGATGCGGATGGAGCCGATGGCGCCCTTGGTGACGTTGCCGGCCTTGCACAGCATGGGCAGCACCCAGCGGGGCTCGGCGCGCTGCTTGCGGCCCAGCGTCACCTTGAACCAGGTGCCGCCCTGGAAGCGCTCGGCCTTGCGCGGATCCTTGTCGCCCGGGGGAGGCAGTACGGCGTTGGCGGTGACGTCCTCGGGCACGGGACGGGCGGCGAGTTGCTGGCGCAGATAGGCGGCGGCAATGGCCTCGGGGCTGTGCCGCTCGAGCAGCTGGGAGACGAACTCGGTCTCATCCTCGGTGGGCGGGACCAGAGTGTCGGCGTTCAGGATGGCTTCGCGGTAGCGCGCGTCGATGTCGGCGGCGACCGGCGGCTGCATCAGTTCGACGTCGAGGCGCGCGGCCTTGAGGATGCGCTGGGCGACGGGACGGCGGTGAAGCGGGGCCAGGATGACGCAGGTGCCCTTGCGCCCGGCCCGGCCGGTGCGGCCGGAGCGATGGAGCAGCGTATCGGGGTTGGTCGGCAGGTCCGCGTGGATGACCAGATCGAGGTTGGGAAGGTCGATGCCGCGGGCAGCGACGTCGGTGGCGACGCAGATGCGGGCACGGCCGTCGCGCATGGCCTGCAGCGCATTGGTGCGCTCGGACTGGGTGAGTTCGCCGGACAGCGTGACGACGTTGAAGCCGCGATTGTGGAGGCGCGCCGACAGGTGCTTCACGCCCTCGCGGGTGGAGGCGAAGACGATGGTGTTGACCGACTCGAACCACAGCAGCGTGTTGATGATGGCGTTTTCGCGCTCGGCAGCGGGCACGAGCATCAGCTTGTAGTCGATGTCGGCGTGCTGCTCCGCACCGCTGGTGGCGCTGATGCGCAGGGCGTCGCGCTGAAAGGTCTTGGCCAGTTGCGCAATGGCCCGCGGTACGGTGGCGGAGAACAGCAGCGTGCGGCGATCCTCCGGAGCGGCCGCGAGGATGAACTCGAGGTCTTCGCGAAAGCCGAGATCGAGCATCTCGTCTGCCTCGTCGAGCACGACGGCGCGGAGCGCCGACATGTCGAGGGCGCCGCGGGTGATGTGGTCGCGCAGGCGACCCGGTGTCCCGACAACAATATGGGCGCCGCGCTCCAGCGCCCGGCGCTCGGTGCGGGCGTCCATGCCGCCAACCGATGAGGCGCTGCGAACGCCAGCCTCGGCATAAAGCCAGTCGAGCTCGCGCTGCACCTGCAGGGCAAGTTCGCGGGTGGGAGCGATGACGAGGGCGAGCGGCGCGCCAGGGGCGTCGAAGGTCTCGGCATCGCCCAGCAGGGTGGGGGCGATGGCCATACCGAAGGCGACGGTCTTGCCGGATCCGGTCTGGGCGGAGACGAGCAGGTCGCGGCCAGCGGTCTCGTCCTCAATGATCGCGGACTGAACCGGCGTTAGGGTCTCATAGCCCTTGGCGGCAAGCGCACGGGCGATGGGCGGGAGGATGGTTTCCGGTAGGGACATGAACAATCTTTCTGGCGCCGCCAATCACTGGCGCCGTAGCCGCGGACAAGGTGTCGTGTGCGGAATGAACGAGACAGGGCGGAGTTGCGCCCGGACGGCGCAGACAGCGCCGAAGAAAGCAAAAGGCCGCCCGGCGGGGCGGCCTCGATCCTGTAGAGGCGAAAGGTGTCAGTCCTTGGGCTGCTGGCGCAGTTCGGCGACGGACTTGCCCTTGTGGCCCCAGTTTTCCAACGGCACTTCATCGATGACGACGTGCGTGGTCTCGGGGTTCTTGCCGAGAACCCTGACCATCACGTCCGTGATGCCGGCGATCACCTCAGCCTTTTGCTGGGTGGTGGCGCCCTCAATGATGCGGACGTTGATGTAGGGCATCAGCCGACGAGTTCGTCGTCGTTGAAGAAGAAGCGGATTTCCTCGGCAGCGGTTTCCGGAGCGTCGGAGCCGTGGACCGAGTTCTCACCAACGGAGAGGGCAAATTCCTTGCGGATGGTGCCTTCGGCGGCGTTGGCGGGGTTGGTGGCGCCCATGATCTCGCGGTTCTTGAGGATGGCGTTTTCGCCTTCGAGAACCTGGACCACGACCGGCGATGCGATCATCTGCTCGACGAGCTCACCGAAGAAGGGGCGTTCCTTGTGGACCGCGTAGAAGCCTTCGGCCTGGGCGCGGGTCATGTGGATCTTCTTCAGGGCGATCGGGCGCAGACCGGCTTCCTCGAACTTGGTCAGGATC
>JAEZFJ010000054.1 GCA_023437755.1 Pseudomonadota bacterium | reverse complement strand
GACCCGGACGTTCACCTCCCGCCGCGTTCGCATCGAAGGCGTGCATCCGTTGCCGTGTCGCGCCGATTCGCATGACCTTGGGGACACCCCGGTCGAGTACGTCGTGCGCCCCCAGGCACTCCGGGTGATCACGCCAGTTGTGCAGACAGATCACAGCTAGAGAAACGCCTGGCACAGCCCGCGCCGGTATCAGCCTGCCGAACGACGCCGGGGCAGTCAGCGTTGATCCATTTGTGCGGCACGTGCGGGTTGCGTTGCGGAACACTGCGGCTGCGGCAATCAACGTGTTGCCTGCCAGGGCAGGAAGGTTCCCTTTCGTCGCCTTCTGGTAAGCCGGTAGCGACGAGGGGTAGGGGGCTCCCAGTGGCCATAGCGGCCGGCAGCGCGCGACATCTTCGTAGCTGATCAGGGGAATGGCCGCATCCTCCAGGTTCACGGTTGCGAAAAACGCCGAACACCATCCGGATGCGCCGACATGGGCTTTTGCAAGGTCGACGCGTCATTTCGCTTCACCGTCGCCCACGTCAGGAGTTCATGCCACGTCCGGTTGCTTAGTCAGGCATGACGCTGCCCGAGGAGAGGCGTGCCTCCGATGCCCATTATTTGACAGACAGTTGATTGTAACTTGCCATCCGGTTGATAACGCGGAGGCGAGTCATGGGGGACGTCCGCGACGCAGCCCGGACGAGAGCGAAGATCGTGGCGGCGGCGACCGCGGAATTCGCCGCTAAAGGCTTCACCGGCGCACGCGTCGAGGCCATTGGTCGCCGGGCCGGCGTCAACAAGCAACTGCTCTACCACTATTTCGGGAACAAGGAAGAATTGTTCCGCGCCGTGCTCGACGGCCAACTTGCCCGCAATGCCGAACGCCAGGCAACCATGCCAGCAGACCCCGCCCGCTTCCCTGAGTCCTACTTTGCGTGGCTGCTGAACGATGAAGCCTGGGTCCGATTCCTGACCTGGGAGGCAGCGGCCGGAGACGGGGAGGTGCCGGCGGAGGCGGAACGTCGCCGCTCGATCGCCGGGTTTGCCGAGGAGCTACGCGCGCGCCAGGCCGCAGGCGACCTGGCGTCCGACCTTGACCCCCGCCTGCTGCTGCTGGCGGTCTACGCCTTGACCACCTATCCCCTGGCGTTTCCCCAGATTACGCGCATGGTGACCGGACTGGCGGCAACCGATCCCGCGTTTCACCGCGAGTGGGCCGCACTCCTTCGCCGGTTCGGCGACGCCATGCTGGCTTCACCCGTCCCGGATCGGTCTCCTACTCAGGACGGAGACCCAATGGGTGCCGCCGACGCGGATAGACCCGCTGCGACTCCGGCGAGCCGGTAGCGACTGGACAGGGGAGGATGCAATGGAGGTAAGGGCGGCGAGAGTTCAGGCGTTCGGCGAACCATCCCAGGTCATCGTTGACACCGCACCCGGGCGAGCACCGGAAGCAGGAGAGGTTCGCATCGGCGTCTACGCCACCGGGGTCAACTTCGTCGAGGTCGTGCAGGTCGCAGGGCAGTACCAGATCCCGCTGCATCTCCCGTTTACGCCCGGCTTCGAGTTGAGCGGCAAGGTCCTGGAGTGCGGTCCTGGTGTTGATGAAGTCCGACCTGGCACTCGGGTCATCGCGGTGGCAACTCATGGCACCTATGCTGATGAGGTTGTCTTGCCCGTCGCCAACATCGTGCCCATTCCCGCGCAGATGGATCTCTTGACGGCGGCAGCCTTTCCGGTGGCGTTCGCGACTGCCCACCTCTGCCTGATACGACGGGCCAGGCTTGCCCGGGACGAGACCCTGGTGGTCCACGGCGCCACAGGCAGTGTCGGAGCCGCTGCCGTCCAGGTCGGTAAGCGCCTCGGAGCCAGGGTGATCGCTGTCACAGGAACTCCGGAGCGGGTACTGGGGACTGCCGACCACGTCATCGATCGCCGTACCGAGGATGTGGCCGAGCGCGTTAAGGAACTCACCGGTGGAAAAGGCGCCGACATCATCTTCGATCCGGTAGGGGGAAACACCTTTGCCTCGTCCCTCGGCTGCATCGCCTGGGAGGGCCGCATCCTGACTGTTGGATACGCCAGCGGAGTCAGCCCCTGTGTCGATCTGATTGACGTGCTCATCCGCAACTGCGCCGTCATCGGCGAAGACCTCGCGGGGTACGTGGCCCGCGACGTTGGCGTAGTTACCCGTGCGCTTACCGAGTTGGTCGACTGGTACCAGGACGGCTCGCTCCACCCCATCTCCCCACGCGTCGTTCCCTTGGCCGATGCGGCCGCAGCCCTCGCGGCCGTCGCCGCTGGGGCTGCCGGGGGCAAGGTGGTCCTGGCGACCGGGCGGCCCTGGACATAGGCCAGCAGCCTATCCGGCGCGCCGTGCCCACATACCGAGGGAATACTGATGTCACAGCCGCTCAAGATCGGACTCTTCTCCATGAACATGGACGCCTGCGGCGACCCTGAGACCGCCGTTGCGGTCGCCCGGTCGGCAGAGGAAGCCGGATTCGAGTCCTTGTGGGCCGGCG
>JAEZFJ010000051.1 GCA_023437755.1 Pseudomonadota bacterium | reverse complement strand
GTTCCAGGCGAGCGCGTGGCACTTGCCCATATAGCCGGTCCCGATGAGCCCGACCCCGATCCGCTGCTGCATGCGCTCCTCCCTCACTGGCTAGAGGGATAGTCCATCCGTTCCGGTTTCGGAATGGGTCTTCTATTTGCGCGCCTTGGCCCATAAGAGTGGAGCGTTCCGAACGAGGTGCTCATGGCCCCTGCCCCGCTTCCGCCGACCGACTTCGAAGCCCTGCGCCTTGCCATATTGGAGCGCCGCGCCGAACTGCCGAAACGCCTGACCCAGGTGGCAGCCTATGCGCTGGACCACCCGGACGAGATCGCCTTCGGCACCGCTGCCAGCATCGCCGCCTCGGCCGAAGTGCAGCCCTCGACGCTGGTGCGTTTTGCGCAACTCTTCGGCTTCGATGGCTTCTCGGGGCTCCAGCAACTCTTCCGGGCGCGGCTACGGGAACGCACCTCCTCCTATGAGGACCGCTTGCGGGCACTGGAGCAGGGTGGCGCGGCGCTGGCGCAAAGCACCACCATCTTCAACGGTTTCGTTTCGGCGGCTCACCGTTCGCTCGACGCGGTCAGCGCCGCCGTCGATCCGGCGCAGTTCGACAAAGCGGTCGACCTGCTGGCCGGCGCCGACACCATCTACCTGATCGCGAAACGCCGCTCCTACCCGATCTCGAGCTACATGGCCTATGCGTTCGGCAAGCTGAAGGTGAAGTGCCAACTGGTGGGGACCGCCGCCGGTATCGACGACGACCTGCTGGCGATGGCCGGGGAGCGCGACGCCGCCTTTGCCGTGAGCTTCTCGCCCTACGCTTCGGAGAGTGCTGTGCAGGCGCGGGGCATGGCAACGCGCGGCGTGCCGGTCGTGTCTCTTACCGACTCGGCGTTCTCACCGCTGGCGGAATGCTCGACCGTGTGGTTCGAGCTGGTCGAGGCCGACCACGCCGGCTTCCGATCTCTTTCGGCAAGCATGGCCTTCGCCATGGCGCTGACCGTCAGCATTGCCGAGAAGCGCCGCCAGACCTAGTAGAACAGGCGTTCCATATTGACGCTGGTTCAGAACCAATGTTTCATGAGTGCAGATGCCACCCACGGGCCACTCGGGAGAACTGCCTTGACCAGCGTGATGGATGAGGGCGAGCGCATGCTCGACGTCATCACCATTGGCCGCGCCTCCGTCGACCTTTACGGCCAGCAGATCGGTACCCGACTCGAGGATGTCGGCAGCTTCGCCAAGTCCGTCGGTGGCTGCCCCACCAACATCGCCGTCGGCACCGCACGCCTCGGCCTGCGCTCTGGCCTGATCACCCGCGTCGGCAACGAGCAGATGGGGCGGTTCATTCGCGAACAGCTCCTGCGCGAGGGCGTCGAGACGCGCGGCGTCATCACGGATCCGGAGCGGCTGACGGCCCTGGTGCTGCTCAGCGTCGAGAATGACCACTCCTTCCCGCTCATCTTCTACCGCGACAACTGCGCCGATGCCGCCCTCTGCGAAGAGGACGTAGACGAGGCGTACGTCCGCTCGTCGCGTGCAGTTCTGGTTACCGGTACCCATTTCGCCCGGCCGGGCAGCGATGCCGCTCAGCGCAAGGCCATGCGCATCGCCCGCGCCAACGGCGGCAAGGTGGTGTTCGACATCGACTACCGCCCCAACCTCTGGGGCCTTGCCGGGCACGACGCCGGCGACAGCCGCTACATCGCCTCGGACACCGTCTCGGCACATCTCAAGACCGTGCTGCCCGAGTGCGACCTGATCGTCGGCACCGAGGAAGAGGTGCTGATCGCCGCCGGCGAGTCCGACCTCCCCTCCGCGCTCAGGACAATCCGGGCCCTGTCCTCCGGCACCATCGTCCTGAAGCGCGGGCCGATGGGCTGCATCGTCTATGACGGACCAATCCCCGACGACCTCGAGGATGGCATCGTCGGCAAGGGCTTCCCGATCGAGGTCTACAACGTACTCGGCGCCGGCGACGCCTTCATGAGCGGGTTCCTGCGCGGCTGGCTGCGCGGCGAGCCGCACGACACCTCCGCCACCTGGGCCAACGCCTGCGGCGCCTTCGCCGTATCGCGCCTGCTCTGCGCGCCGGAGAACCCCACCTGGACCGAACTCAACTACTTCCTCCAGCATGGCAGCCGCGAGCGCGCCCTGCGCAAGGACGAGGCGATCAACCACGTCCACTGGGCCACCACCCGCCGCCGCGAATGGCCGCAGCTCATGGCGCTCGCCGTCGACCACCGCTCCCAGCTGGAGGATCTCGCCGGGGGCGATGCCGACCGGCTCGCCCGCATCCCGCGCTTCAAGGTCCTGGCAGTGGAAGCCGCCAAGCGGGTCGCAGCCGGACGCGAGGGCTTCGGCATGCTGCTCGACGACAAGTACGGGCGCGATGCGCTCTATGCCGCAAGCGGTATCGGTAACCTCTGGATTGCGCGTCCCATCGAATTGCCCGGTTCGCGGCCATTGCAGTTCGAGTTCACCCAGGACCTCGGCTCCCGGCTGGTGGAGTGGCCGGTGGACCACTGCATCAAGGTGCTGTGTTTCTTCCATCCGGACGATCCCGCCGAGTTGAAGGCAACGCAGATCGCCAAGCTCCGCTCCGCCTACGATGCGGCCCGCAAGGTCGGACGTGAGCTTTTGGTCGAGATCATTGCCGGCAAGCATGGCCCGCTGGCCAACGATACTGTCGCGCACGCCCTTGCCGAGATTTACGACGCCGGAATCAAGCCAGACTGGTGGAAGCTCGAGCCGCAGGCCGACCCCGCCGCCTGGGCCGCTACCGATGCCGTGATCAAGAGCCGCGACCCCTTATGCCGCGGCGTCGTGCTGCTCGGCCTCGACGCGCCGCAGGAGCAGCTCGAAGCCGGTTTCACTGCCGCCCGCACGTCCAGGACCGTTCGCGGCTTTGCCGTTGGCCGCACCATCTTTTTCGACGCTGCCCGGCGCTGGCTGGGGGGCGAGATAGACGACGAAGCCGCCATCGCCGATATGGCACGCCGCTTCTCCGCACTGGTCGACGTCTGGCAGCGTCTGGGCCAGACTGCGGCTGCCTGACCACAAGGGATGACGACCATGAGCCAGAACACCGTGCGCTTGACCATGGCCCAGGCCGTGGCCCGCTTTCTCGCCGCTCAGCACACGGTGATCGAAGGCGAGACGGTGCCGATCTTCGGCGGCGTCTTTGCCATTTTCGGACATGGCAACGTGGCCGGTGTAGGCGAGGCGCTTTATTCGGTCCGCGACAAGCTGCCGACCTATCGCGGCCAGAACGAGCAGGGCATGGCCCACGCTGCCATTGCCTATGGCAAAGCCAGCTTCCGCCGCCGCTTCATGGCCTGCACCACCTCGATCGGCCCCGGTGCTCTCAACATGGTCACCGCGGCGGGCCTGGCCCATGTGAACCGGCTGCCGGTGCTGTTCCTGCCCGGCGATGTCTTCGCCAACCGACTGCCCGATCCGGTGCTGCAGCAGGTGGAGGACTGGGGTGATGGCACAGTCTCCGTCAATGACGCTTTCCGCCCCGTGAGCCGCTATTTCGACCGCATCACCCGTCCCGAGCAGATCGTGCCGGCGTTGCGCCGTGCCATGCAGGTGCTGACCGATCCCGCCGAATGCGGTCCCGTCACCCTGTCGCTCTGCCAGGACGTGCAGGCGGAGGCCTGGGACTACCCGGAGAGCTTCTTTGCCGAGCGCGTGTGGACGCCGCGCCGCACCCTGCCCGACGCCGACGAGTTCGCCACCGCTGCCGCCGCCATTCGCCAGGCCGAGCGCCCGGTGCTGATCGCCGGCGGCGGTGTGCTCTACTCCGAAG
>JAEZFJ010000043.1 GCA_023437755.1 Pseudomonadota bacterium | reverse complement strand
CCTCTGAAGGATATTGAACCGATGCGTTCAGGTGTAATTGCACAGAAAATCGGGATGACCCGGGTCTACAACGACGCCGGCGAGCACATCCCCGTGACCGTTCTCCGTATGGAGAGCTGCCAGGTGGTCGCCCAGCGGACCCAGGAGAAGAACGGCTATACGGCCGTCCAGCTCGGCGTGGGCCTCGCCAAGGTGAAGAACACGACGAAGGCGGTGCGCGGTCATTTCGCGACCGCTTCGGTGGAGCCCAAGGCGAAGGTCGCCGAGTTCCGCGTGTCTCCCGACAACCTGCTGGACGTCGGCGCCGAGATCACCGTGGAGCACTATGTTCCCGGCCAGAAGGTCGACGTGACCGGCACCACCATCGGCAAGGGTTTCCAGGGCGTCATCAAGCGCCACCATTTCGGCGGCGGCCGCGCGACCCACGGTAACTCGGTCTCGCACCGTACCCATGGTTCGACGGGTCAGCGCCAGGATCCCGGCAAGGTGTTCAAGGGCAAGAAGATGGCCGGCCACATGGGTGCGACCCGCGTGACCACGCAGAACGTCGAGGTGGTTTCCACCGACACGGACCGCGGCCTGATCCTGATCCGCGGCGCCGTCCCCGGTTCCAAGGGCGCCTGGATCCTCGTTCGCGATGCGGTGAAGGTTGCCCTGCCGGACAACGCCCCGAAGCCCGCCGCGGTCCGCGCCGCCGGCAAGACTGAAGCTCCGGCCAACGAAGGTGCGGAATAATGGACATCACCATCACCACGCTCACCGGCGGCGACGCCGGCAAGGTGAAGCTCTCCGACGAGATCTTCGGCCTCGAGCCCCGCGAGGACATCCTGCAGCGCGTCGTGCGCTGGCAGCTGGCCAAGAAGCAGCAGGGCACGCACAAGGCAAAGGGCCGCGCCGAGATCGCGCGCACCGGCGCCAAGATGTACAAGCAGAAGGGTACGGGCCGCGCCCGTCACCATTCGGCGCGCGCTCCGCAGTTCCGCGGCGGCGGCAAGGCCCACGGCCCGGTCGTGCGCAGCCACGAGCATGATCTTCCCAAGAAGGTCCGTGCGCTCGGCCTGAAGCTGGCACTGTCGGCCAAGGCGCGCACGTCGAGCCTGATCATCGTCGACGACCTGGCGATGGCGGAAGGCAAGACGAAGGCGCTGCTGGCGAATTTCGCCGGCCTGGGGCTGACCAACGCCCTGGTCATTGGCGGCGCCGAACTCGACGCCAACTTCAAGATGGCGGCGACCAACATCCCGAACATCGACGTGCTGCCGATCCAGGGCATCAACGTCTACGACATTCTGCGCCGCGGCACGCTGGTCCTTTCCAAGGCCGCCGTCGAGGCCCTCGAGGAGCGCTTCAAATGACCGATCTTCGCCACTACGACGTGATCGTCAGCCCGGTCATCACCGAAAAGTCGACCATGGCTTCCGAGAACAACCAGGTCGTCTTCAACGTCGCCCGCAAGGCGACGAGCCGGAGATCAAGGCCGCGATCGAGGCGCTGTTCGGCGTCAAGGTCAACAGCGTCAACACGCTCGTCCGCAAGGGCAAGGTGAAGCGCTTCCGCGGCACGATCGGTCAGCAGAGCGACGTGAAGAAGGCGGTTGTGACCCTGGCCGACGGCCAGTCGATCGACGTCGCCACCGGCCTGTAGAGCAGGGCGCGAGGACAGCAAAATGGCACTCAAGAAATTCAATCCGGTAACGCCGAGCACCCGTCAGCTGGTGATCGTCGACCGCTCGGGCCTCTACAAGGGCAAGCCCGTGAAAGGCCTGACCGAAGGCCTCACCAAGTCGGGCGGCCGCAACACCCACGGCCGCGTCACTGCCCGCTTCATCGGCGGCGGTCACAAGCGCGCCTATCGCATCATCGACTTCAAGCGCCGCAAGTTCGACATGACGGCGACGGTCGAGCGGCTGGAGTACGATCCGAACCGCACCGCCTTCATCGCCCTCATCAAGTACGAGGACGGCGAGCTCAGCTACATCCTGGCCCCGCAGCGCCTCGCTGCCGGCGACCAGGTGGTCGCAGGCGAGAATGTCGACGTGAAGCCGGGTAACGCGATGCCGCTGTCGTCCATGCCGGTCGGCACGATCATCCACAACATCGAGCTGAAGCCGGGCAAGGGCGGTCAGGTCGCCCGTTCGGCCGGCGCCTATGCCCAGCTCGTCGGTCGCGACCAGGGCATGGCCATCCTGCGGCTCAACTCGGGTGAGCAGCGCATCGTCAGCGGCGGCTGCCTCGCCACCGTCGGCGCGGTGTCCAACCCGGACCATGGCAATATCAACGACGGCAAGGCCGGCCGGACCCGCTGGCGCGGCAAGCGCCCGCACAATCGCGGCGTCACCATGAACCCGGTCGACCACCCGCACGGCGGCGGCGAAGGCCGCACCTCGGGCGGCCGGCATCCGGTCAGCCCGTGGGGCAAGCCGACCAAGGGCAAGAAGACGCGGTCCAACAAGGCGACCGACAAGTTCATCATTCGCTCGCGCCACCAGCGCAAGAGCTAAGAAGAGGTAACGCCAGGTGACTCGTTCAGTTTGGAAAGGCCCCTTTATCGACGGCTTCCTTCTCAAGAAGGCGGATAAGGTTCGTGAGGGTGGCCGCAATGAGGTGATCAAGATGTGGAGCCGTCGCTCCACCATCCTGCCGCAGTTCGTCGGCCTCACCTTCGGCGTCTACAACGGCCAGAAGCACATCCCGGTTGCCGTGTCCGAGGACATGGTCGGCCACAAGTTCGGCGAGTTCGCTCCCACCCGGACCTACTACGGTCATGGCGCGGACAAGAAGGCGAAGAGGAAGTAAGATGGGCAAGGCCAAAGCTCCGCGCAGGCTTGCTGACAACGAGGCACGTGCCGTACTGCGCACGATCCGCGTCAGCCCGCAGAAGCTGAACCTGGTTGCCGCGCTGATCCGCGGCAAGAAGGTGCAGACGGCGCTCTCCGACCTGGAGTTCTCCCGCAAGCGCATCGCCGGCACGGTGAAGAAGACCCTCGAGTCCGCCATCGCCAACGCCGAGAACAACCACGACCTCGACGTCGACGCGCTCGTCGTTGCCGAGGCCTATGTCGGCAAGTCGATCGTGATGAAGCGCTTCCATGCACGTGGCCGCGGCCGCGCTAGCCGCATCGAGAAGCCGTTCTCGCACCTGACCATCGTGGTGCGGGAAGTGGAAGAGAAGGAAGCCGCCTGATGGGTCAGAAAATCAATCCGATCGGCCTGCGCCTCGGCATCAACCGCACCTGGGATTCGCGCTGGTATGCGAACACCGGCGAATACGGCAAGCTGCTGCACGAGGACATCAAGATCCGCGAGTACCTCAAGGGCGAGCTCAAGCAGGCGGCGGTCTCCAAGATCGTCATCGAGCGTCCGCACAAGAAGTGCCGCGTGACCATCCACGCCGCGCGTCCAGGCCTCATCATCGGCAAGAAGGGCGCCGACATCGAGAAGCTTCGCAAGAAGCTCACCGAGATGACGAAGTCCGAGACGCACCTCAACATCGTCGAGGTACGCAAGCCTGAGACCGACGCGACGCTGATCGCGCAGTCGATCGCCCAGCAGCTCGAGCGCCGCATCGCTTTCCGTCGCGCCATGAAGCGCGCCGTACAGTCGGCTATGCGTCTCGGCGCCGAGGGCATCCGCATCAACTGCTCGGGTCGTCTCGGCGGAGCGGAGATTGCGCGTATGGAGTGGTACCGCGAGGGCCGCGTGCCACTGCACACGCTGCGCGCCGACGTCGATTACGGCACGGCCGAAGCACAGACCGCCTTTGGCATCTGCGGCGTCAAGGTCTGGGTGTTCAAGGGCGAAATCCTAGAGCACGACCCGATGGCTTCGGAACGCCGCGCCATCGAGGGC
>JAEZFJ010000409.1 GCA_023437755.1 Pseudomonadota bacterium | reverse complement strand
CGTCGAGCTGATTTCTGATGAGGCGTTCAGGTCAGCATTCAGATAGCTCGCCACGCTGTTGTAGATGTCCAGGCCGGCGACATCGAGAAGCTCGAGCGGGCCGATGACCGCGAGCTTGTACCCAATGCCCCATTTGGTGATGGTGTCAATGGCTTCCGCGCTGGCGACGCCTTCATCGAGGAGGTGTAGCGCTTCGCGCATGATGGCGTAAAGGATGCGGTTCTCGACAAAGCCGGCGATGTCCTTGTCGACGATGGCCGGAACCATACCGATCGACTCCACCATGGTCACGGTGGAATTGGCGGTGTCATCGGTCGTTTCCGCGCCGCGAATCACCTCGATAACCGGAATCAGGTGCGGCGGGTTCGACCAGTGCATCCCCACCACGCGGCCGGGGTTTTTCGTGACCGAGGCAATCTCCGAGATGGGAATCCCCGAGGTGTTAGAGGCGATGATGACATCGTCACCGACAAGCGCTTCGATCTCCTGGAAGACCTGCTGCTTGATGTCCTTCCGCTCAGGCACGGTCTCGACAACGAACGCCGCTCCTGCCAGCGCAGACGCGAGGTCATCGGTGTAGGTAAGCCGGCTCCGGCCAGCATCGGCTTCTTCGGCGGTCATGAAGCCGCCGTTCGTCAGCGTCGTGTAGACGAAGTCGACTGCGCCCTTGGCCTTTTCCAGTTGTTCTGGCTTGATGTCGAACAGCGTGGTCTCGAAGCCATTGCGGGCGAACGTCGCCGCCATTCCCGGGCCCATTGTGCCCGAGCCGATAACCGCGACCTTGCGTGCGTCTGTCATTGACTTCCCCGATCTTCTTTGCGTGTCACAGCAACCTGCCGTGAAAACCGTCGGTGCTGGCCGCGTGCCCTAGTGCATGCTGATCCCGCCACCAATATTGATGGCAGCCCCATTCACAAATGCGGCATCGTCCGAGACGAGGAACACGATCAGTCCCGTGACGTCCTCGGGCTTTTCGAATCGGCCAATGGGCGTGTGGCTCAGGACATAATCGAAGTGACCCTGCGCGAACCCTGCCCGGGTGCCCGGCGTGTCGAGGAGGGTTGGGGGGACGTAGACGCTCGTGATACCCCGCGGGCCAAGTTCATTCGCGATGGCGCGGGTGAACCCGAGGACCGCACCCTTGCTTGCGACGTAGTGGGCGAAACCCGGGGTGCCCATCCAGACCGTGTCCGAGCCGATGTTGATCACCTTACCGCCGCCTTGTTCGGTCATGGCTGGCACGACGGCGCGAGTGGCAAGGTAGGTCCCGTCCACGTTGACGGCAAATCGTTCCTTCCAGTCCGCAAGGGTGAGTTCATCCCACGGCTTGGCCGTGAAGAGGCCCGCGTTGTTGACAATGGCGTCGATGCGGCCATAGGCGTCCAGCGCCGCCTGTGCCATTGCTGCGGTCGATTCCTCCGAGGTAACGTCTGTCTTGACGTACATGACGTCGCCTTGCTGACCCAGCTCTTCGGCAAGGGCACTACCGTCGGAGATGTCCGCGATAACGACCTTCGCGCCTTCATCGACGAGACGGCGCGCAATGGCGCTGCCCATCTCACCTGCGCCACCGGTAACGATGACCACCTTGTCCTTGATCGAAATCGCCATAGATGACCCTCTCACTCCGCCCTCAGGCGGCGTCGTTCCAATCGCCAAGTTCCGCCATTGCCGCCCCAACGCCCGCGCCGAGCTGAACGGGATAGCCCAGATCGGCAAGTGACCGCTCAAGGACAGCGAGTTGCGCCGCAAGCACGGTGGGGTGTACCTGCGCCGGCCCCATGTGACCCAACCGGAAGATTTTTCCGTTCAGGTCCCCGTAGCCCGGTGAAATTGCAACGCCGTACTTTTGCCGCATCGTGCCGATGAGCGCCTTGTCATCGATGCCCTCAGGCAACTTGACGGCCGTGGCGCAGGCCGCAGCGATCTCTTCGCGCACCGGCCAGAGTTCCAGACCCAGCGCCTTCACCCCGGTACGGCAGGCATGGGCGATCTGTTGATGCCTGCCGGCAAAGGTCTCCATCCCGACGTCGAGGGCCTGCTGCAGGACCGACTCCAGCGCGTAGATTTCGGTTACCGATGGGGTGTAGGGGAAGCGACGATTCTCCAGCCACGCGCTTTGCCAGTCGAGAATGGACAGGAAGCTGGCGCGAAGGGGCTCCGGCTGACGCGCGTGAAGTGCCTCCCATGCCGCTGGGCTTACCGAGATCAGGGACAGTCCTGGGGTACCCCCGAGACATTTTTGGGGCCCGGCAATGGCGATGTCCATGCCCCATTCTTCCGGGCAGAGCAGTTCCCCCCCAAGTCCCGAGACCGTATCAACCATGGTCAGTACGCCAAAATCATGCGCGACCTGGCCAATGTCGCGTACCGGGTTGTGGGTGCCCGAAGGCGTTTCAGAATGCACGACCGAGAGGAACTTGATACCAGGATTGGCCTTCAGCGCTTTGCGTACGTCTTCGGGATCAATGGCGTCGTTGTAGGGAACCGCGAGTTCAACGGTTTCGCCGCCGTACTTGTGAATGAAATCCTCAAACCACTTGCCAAATACACCGGAAACGAGATTGAGCACTTTATCGCCGGGGGAAAGCAGGCCTGCTGCGGCTGCCTCCAGGCCAAGGATTGCCTCACCCTGCATGATGATGACTTCGAATTCGGTGCGGTAAACCTGTTTCAGTAGGTCGCTCGTGCGCGCGAAGAGCTCAATAAATGTCGGATCGTAGTGATAGAGCACGGGCCGCGCAGCATCCCTGAGTGTCTGGTCCATGACCTGCACAGGACCAGCAGCCAGATTCAGGCGAGGCCAGGATTGAGAACGCGTCATGGTTAGCTCCACGGAATGGGAGGGTAGGGGAGGCCAGGTGAGCCTGGCCTCCCCAGTCGAAACTACTGCGGGAAGAGCTCCGCCAGCTTCGCCTTCATTTCCTCAGCGTCAGAGATCGCCGAAACGGTGATCTTTCCATCGACGATGTCCGTCTTGGCCTTTTCGACCTCGGACTTCACGTCGTCTGCGACGGTGTCCGGAAGGTCCAGGAGGCGGACGCCGCCGTTCTTGACGTCCATGGTGTAGATCTTGCCGAACTCACCGTTCTTGAGATCGTTGACCATGTCACGGTAAATGCCGGTGTAATCGAAGAGAACCGACGAAAGGAGTGCATCGCGATGCTCGGCGCTCTTGTCGCCGATCACGTCGATAAAGCGCACCTCTGTCGCGCCGGCCTGCTTGTTGTGGTCCTCGATGGCCTGCAGCATGCCGAACGACGCGCCGTCACCCATGCCGAAGATGATGTCGGCGCCGGCCGCGATCTCCTGCTCGGTGACGCGCTTGGCGCCGGCCGCATCGTCATACGCGGCCTCACCGATCACGCTGTAGAGCAGCTTCGCATCCGGATTCGCGGCCTTGAGACCCTCGGCGAAACCAACCGTCATGTAGTTCCAGGTCGGCGGCTCGCCGGAAACGACGATACCAACGGTGCCGGACTTGGTCTCCTTACCAGCGAGGACGCCAGCCAGGTACGCGACCTCCTGTGCCTGGGTCTCAATGTCAGAGATTAGGCCCGGGGAGACGGCGCCCGGATTCTCGATCACGGCTACTGGCACGTTGCTCTCGGCAGCAAATTCCGGGCAGACCGTCTGGTAGCCGGAAGCATGGCAGATGATGAGGCTGGCTCCCCCTGCCTGGAGATCGCGCAGGATGGGGGTGATGTCGTCATAGCCGCCGTTCTCGGCAACCACCGGCGTGATGCCCATTTCTTCGGCGACGGAATCGACCGCATCCGCAGCCTGCTGATCCCAACCCTGGTTGGTGCGAGCACCCGGCGTGACCACAGCAAGCTGGGAGACCTCGGCGCCAGCGCTCGGGGTCGCGTCCTGCGCGTTGATACGGCCACCGAACTTGGCCTGCACGAGCAGCGCCGCGGTCAGCGCGCCCAGGCTTCGGCGATGCAATCGCATGCGAGTTCCTCCTATTAACAGACCAGATTCGCGATGTTCCCTGACGACGTGAGAACTCTTCCTTGGACTCGTGCTCACCACCTCCTTGTCGGTTTCGCGCGGATCCAGCCTAACGACGGCCCCGTGTGTATGGAATACCCAATGCCGCCGGTAGAGCGGTGCGTCCTGCCAGCGCGGCCAGCGCCACCATGATGCCGATGTAGGGAAGCATGGTCACGAATTCCGTGCGTACGTCCACGCCAAGAATCTGGAGACCATTGCCGAGCGAACGCAGTAGGCCGAAGAGCACTGATGCCACCAGAATTCGCCACGGATTCCAGCCGCCGACCATCGTCAGCGCGAGGGCGATGAAGCCAGTGCCAACCGTCATGCCGACCTGGAAGATCTTCAGGTCGGAGACAGAGAGGAATGCCCCGGCCAGTCCGGCCATGCCGCCCGCAAGAATGGCCGCCAGGTACCTGGTGCGGATCACGTTCACCCCGGCGGCATCCGCAGCGAACGGATTCTCTCCCACCGCTTTCACTTCCAGCCCGAAGCGCGTGCGATTCAGGAGGAACGCAAAGACCGGCACAAGAAGGAACGCGATGTAGAAGAGCGCCTGCTGGTTGAAGACTGCGCTGCCAACAATAGGAAGTTGCGACAGACCGGGGACCGGCAGGCGTGGCGTACTCACGGGCAGCGAGGGATTTTGGCCTCCGAAGACGTCCCGGTAGAGGAATGCCGTCAACC
>JAEZFJ010000405.1 GCA_023437755.1 Pseudomonadota bacterium | reverse complement strand
CCGTTCTCGCGCTTCGAGTGGATGCTCGCGAGCCGTTACCTGCGCGCCCGCCGCAAGGAGGCGTTCATCTCCGTCATTGCTTCGCTGACCATGGTGGGCGTGACGATCGGGGTGGCGACGCTGATCGTTGTGATGTCGGTAATGAACGGCTTTCGGGCCGAACTGCTGACGAAGATTCTCGGGCTCAACGGCCATTTCACCGCCATCCCGATCGAGAGCAAGTTCTCCGACTATGAGGAGACGGTCAGAGTTCTCGAAGAGGTCGATGGCGTCAGCTTCGCCGTGTACTTCGTGGAGGGGCAGGCGCTCGCCTCGGGGCAGGGGAACTCCACCGGTGTCACCGTCCGCGGGATGAACGAAGAGAACATCCAGAAGCTGAACCTGCTGTACGACGCGGCAGATCAGGGCGGCTGGGATGGCTGGGACGAAAGCCGCGGCGTTGGTATCGGCTGGCGGCTGGCGCAAACCCTGGGCGTGACGCTGGGGGACCAGGTCACCATCATCAATCCCAACGGCTCGATGACGCCGTTCGGGACGGCGCCGCAGATCAAGTCCTACCCGGTCAACGTCATCTTCGATCTCGGCATGGTCGAGTTCGACAGCTTCTTCATGTACATGCCGCTCGAGGCGGCGCAGGACTATTTCAAGCTGGTGGACGAGGTGCTCAAGCCCGGCGTGCCGCCGCTCGATCCGTTGGCCACCGACGAGGAGATCGACGCCGCCTACCAGCGCATCGGCCTCGCCTCCGCGGCCGAAGTGTTCATCGACAATCCCGATGCGGTGACGCTGATGCGCCAGCGCATTGACCAGATCCCGAACCTGCGGCCGATGGTGCTGACCGACTGGCGGCAACGCAACGAGACCTTCTTCTCGGCTCTGCAGGTGGAGCGGGTGGTGATGTTCACCATCCTGTCGATGATCATCCTCGTGGCGGCGTTCAACATCATCTCGAGCCTGATCATGCTGGTGAAAGACAAGAGTGCCGATATCGCGGTGCTGCGCACCATGGGGGCGACACGTGGGGCGATCATGCGGATCTTTTCGATCACGGGCACTGCTGTTGGGGTCATCGGCACCCTGACCGGGCTGGTGCTGGGGCTGATCGTGGCCGCCAACGCCGAGTCGCTGCGGGCGTTCGTGTCCAATACGCTTGGGGTAGCGGTGTTTCCGCCCGAAGTGTTCTTCCTGTCCTCACTGCCGTCCAAGACCGATCCGGTGGAAGTGGCGGTGGTGGTGAGCGTGGCGCTGGGGCTGAGCTTCCTCGCAACGCTTTACCCCGCCTGGCGCGCGGCGCAGTACGACCCCGTCGAGGCGCTGCGCTATGAATGAGCCACTGCTGGTCCTCCGGGACGTTCATCGCCACTATGGCACCGGCGACACCGTGGTGCGCGTCCTCGAAAAGGCCAACCTCAGCGTCAATGGGGGGGAGCTGGTGGCGCTGGTGGCGCCGTCGGGGGCGGGGAAATCGACGCTGTTGCACCTCTCCGGTCTGCTGGAGAGCCCTCAGTCGGGTGAAATCGAGATCATGGGGATCAAGACCAGCAAGCTCGGCGACCGGGGCCGGACGCAGCTTCGACGCTCTACGGTGGGCTATGTGTACCAGTTCCACCATCTGCTGCCGGAGTTTACCGCGCTCGAAAACGTCTCGATGCCACAGATGATCGCGGGCAAGTCGCCTGCCGAGGCTCGCGAGCGCTCGATGGAGTTGCTCGACCTGCTCGGGATCGCCCCGAGGGCCAGTCACCGGCCGGCGGAACTGTCGGGTGGCGAGCAGCAGCGGGTGGCAATTGCGAGGGCGGCGGCCAACCATCCCAAGGTGATCCTGGCCGACGAGCCGACCGGCAACCTCGATCCGGAAACCAGCAACATCGTGTTCGAAGCGCTGCAGTCGCTGATCCGCGTCGAGGGGGCGGCGGCGCTGATCGCGACGCACAATCATGATCTTGCCCGCCGTGCGAACCGGATCGTGACGCTGCGCGGCGGCCTGGTGGTGGATCACCGGCTATAGAGAGGCAACCCTGGCCGCGTCTGCGCGGTTCTCCCTTCGAGGAGAGATGCCATGACGTTGCTGATGATCGCCGGCACGATGATCGTGCTGGGCCTGCTCACCGCAGTTTCCCATCGCGCCTGAGCTTCTAGAGAGCCGCGGCGATAGCCCTGGCGAGGGCGGCCAGTTCTGCGTCGTCGGCCCGCCCACTGGCGTGCGCGCCGAGTTCCACGCCCTCGTAGATCGGGATCAGGTGGAAGTGCAGATGAAAAACCGTCTGCCCAGCCGGAGCCTCGTTGAACTGCGCCAGGCGGAGACCAGCCGCCCCGGTTGCTGCCTTCAGGGCGACGGCGACGCGCTGCACCAAGGGCATGACCGCCGACAACGCGGCGGGGTCGGCGTCCAAGAGGTTGCAGGAGGCGGCCTTGGGGATCACCAGCGTGTGTCCGCGGGACTGGGGGAAGATGTCCATCATCACCAGCGCCACGTCGTCCTCGTAGACCTTGTGGCAGGGCAGTTCGCCGCTCAGGATCTTGGCGAAGATGTTGCTGGGATCATAGCTCATGGGGTCACACTCACTGGCTTGAGATCGTCGGGCCGGCCCTTCTGAAAATAGCGGAAGCGGAAATAGTTCAATACCGCAAGCCCCGTCAGCGTAACCGGCACATAGCGGAAGCCGCGGCGGATCAGCGAGATGGTGGTCCGCACCGCGGTATCGGCGCTCATTGCGCCTTTGCCCATGGCGGAGGTGAAGGATGATGGGACGATGTGGCGGTAGATCAGGTCGTCCGAGCGGTAGAACTCCCGCGCCCTGAGGGCGTAGGCGCGCTTGGAGGCCGAGTAGGCCTTGAGTTCTTCAAGCCCCATGTCGCCGTGGAACTCGACTTCGGAGCCCACCGCCCACACTTCCGGAGCCGTCAGCCGGGCCTTGCCCATTTCGGTAAAGAGGTCGACCAGTTCGCAGAACGTCGTGTAGTTGGCGTTCCAGCAATCCTCGGTCTTGGCGCCGTGCGCCAGCACCAGAACATCGGCGTTTTCCAGCTTCCGGCGGATGCCGTCGTAGTTGCCCGGTGCAAAGTCGACGCCGGACTTGGCAGTCTCGACGATGGCACCGGCCTGATTCAGCCGCTCAACCATGGCGCTGCCGAAGGCGCCGCCGGCACCGGTCACCACGAATCGCCGTCCCTCGATCTGGCAGCCGGTGCCGAAGACAAGGTCGAAGGCATTGGAGAAGGAGGAGAAGAAGCTCGTGGGGTAGACGTGGTGCATGGCGTGGTAGTTGTTGTCCACCCAAAGGCGGCCTTGCTGTCCGCCGACGCGATCCATCGCCATGTGGTTGAAGTCGATGCCTTCCTCCCGCAGCGTCAGCGCGAGCATGACCGTCCGGATACCCGCCACCACTGCGACGGGCTCCCACGGGAAGACAAAAAGGAACACCAGAGTGCCCAACATCGACGTCAGGTACTCAGGCAGCACGTGGAACCAGAGGTTGGCTTTCACGTAGGCCGGGTTCACCTGCATATCCATGCCAAGGAACTTGTGGTGGACCCAGTGCCAGGACGAAAATCGGCGGAGCAGCGGGTTGGACGACTTTTCCCAGCGGTGAAGCGCCCAGTGCAATGCGTCGAACAGTGCAGTGGAAACCACGAACACGACAACGGCCTGAATGACGAAAACGAATATTCCCCAGATCATGCTTGCTCATAACCTGCGCTGATCGTGGGGGAAAGCAACGATGGCCTACTGCTTCCGTTCGCCGCGGCGGAATGGTGTATAAGTCTCCAGAACCTCGTGGGACTCGAGCACCGCTTCGCGCTCGTGCTCGAGGTGGTCAGCCACCGCGCGGCGGAGGCCGGGGTGGGCGATCCAGTGCGTGGAGTGGGTCGAGACCGGCACATAGCCGCGCGCGAGCTTGTGCTCGCCCTGGGCGCCCGCTTCCACCACCGCCAGCTTGTGGGCGATGGCAAAGTCGATGGCTTGATAGTAGCAGACCTCGAAGTGGAGAAAGGGCACGTTCCTCGTGGCGCCCCAGTTGCGCCCGTAGAGCCGGTCGCGGCCAATGAAGTTGATGGCGCCGGCGATGGGCTCCTGGCCGTCATAGGCCAGGATCAGCAGCGTCCGGTCCGCCATGGTCTCGCCGATGCGGGAGAAGAACTCCCGGTTCAGGTAAGGGCGGCCCCATTTCCGAGCGCCGGTGTCCTCGTAGAACTCGTAGAAGGCGTCCCAGTGCTCCTCGCGGATGTCGCTGCCGGTCAGCCAACGGATCGTCAGGCCGTCGACGAGGGCATCGCGCCGCTCGCGCCGGATGGTCTTGCGCTTGCGCGACGCGAGGCTGTCCAGGAAGCCATCAAAGGTCGAGAAATCCTCGTTCAGCCAGTGGAACTGCGTATCCAGCCGGTGGAGCCAGCCAAGGGACTCCATGGCGTCTGCTTCATCCGTCGGCACGAAGGTGGCGTGGACCGATGAGGCATCGCGCTGGACTGCCAGTTGCTGGGCGGCGGAGAGCAGGGCAGGGATGGCCTCAGGCGTGCCGAGCAGCTTCGGAGCCGTCGCCGGGGTGAACGGGACGGAACACTGAAGCTTGGGGTAGTAGCTGCCGCCGGCTCGCTCGAAGGCGTCGGCCCAGCCATGGTCGAATACGTATTCGCCCATGGAGTGGGATTTCAGGAACAGCGGCATGAGGCCCACCGGCATGCCGGCCTCGTCGGCAACCAGGATGTGCTGCGGCTGCCATCCGGTGCGGGCGGTGGCGCATCCCGATTGCTCGAGCGCCAGGAAGAAGGCGTGATCCAGGAACGGGTTGTCCGGCCGCCCTGCGGTGGACGGGGCAAGACTGTTCCAGGTGGCGGCCGGGATGTCGGCCGTCGCCGGATAGACGGTTGCGGTGAAGCCGCTGGGCAAGATCGGGATCGGAGCCTTTGAAGACACTCAGGGCGATATGGGGCCGATGGGCTCCCGCTTCAACACTGCACCCAACGGCACCGCCTGTCACCGGGTGCTTCGAGCCGATCCGGTCACATCACTTCGATGACAGCATCGATCTCGACGGCCGCACCGAGCGGCAGGGCGACGACGCCGAAAGCAGCCCGCGCGTGCTTGCCCCTGTCGCCAAGCACACCGACAAGCAGGTTGGATGCGCCGTTGGCAACCAGGTGCTGTTCGGTGAAATCGGGAGCGGAGGCGACCAGCACGGTGAGCTTGAGGACCTGCCGGATCTCGGTGAGGGGAACTCCTGCGGAATGGACCACTTGCGACAGGATGTTGATTGCTGCGAGTTCCGCGGCATTGCCGCCCTGCTGCACGTTCATGGTGTCGCCGAGCCGGCCGCCGACCACGCCGTTGTCGCCGCTGGAAATCTGACCGGAAACATAGAGCAGCTTGCCCGACCGGGTGACGGGAACGTAGCTCGCGACCGGGGCCTTGGGCATCGGCAACTCGTAGCCGTACTGACGCAGCTTTTCGATCGGATCGGTCATCGCATCTTGCCTTCTATGTTGTCGTCGTCTGCCGGTTGGTCCGGCTTGGGAGCGTAGAGTTTACCGCGCACCACGGCCTCCCGGCCGAAACGGGAGCGTACGCGGTCCATGGCCCGCTCGGCTGCGGCGCGCCGGGCAACTGCCGGTTCCAGCAGATCGACAGGGTCCTGCCCATCGGACTCATCGAGTCCCGACAAGCCGATGCCGATCAGCCGATAGGCCGTGCCGTCTGCCTCCCGCTCCAGCAAGCTGCGGCCCGTCTCGTAGAGCACGCCGGCGAGTTGGGTCGGCATCATCAGGTGGCGGGCCCGGGTGCGCAAGCGAAAACCGGCCGATTTGAGCTTCAGCGTAACGGTGTCGCCGACCAGTCCCTTCGCCTTCACCCGCTCCGACAGGCGCTCCGCCAGTTTGAGCAGTTCGCGAGACAGGATGTCGAGATCGCTGATGTCATTGTTGAAAGTGGTCTCGGAGGAGATCGTCTTCATCTCACCGTCGACAGAGACCGGCCTCGTATCCTGGCCAAGGGCGAGGCGCGACAAGCGCGCGCCGGATTCACCGTACCGGCGCATGAGATTGACCGGGTCTTCGACCTGCAGCTGTCCAATGGTGACGAAGCCATCCCGCCGCAGGGTTTCGGCGAACACCTTGCCGACGCCATAGATGAGGCTGATGGGCTTGGAGGCGAGAAAGTCCAGCGTTTCCGCGGCCCCGATGACGGCGAAACCCCGTGGCTTGTCGAGGTCGGAGGCGATCTTGGCGAGGAACTTGTTGTGGCTGAGGCCGACGGACGCCGTCACCCCGAGTTCGGTCTCCACCCGTCGCGCGAAGCGCGCCAGCACCAGGGCCGGCGGGGCACGGTGAAGCGCCTCCGTCCCGCGCAGGTCGAGGAAGGCCTCATCGATCGACAGTGGCTCCACCAGCGGGGTCAATTCGTCCATCAATCGCCGTATCTGGCGGCTGACTTCCACGTATTTCGCCATGTTCGGCTTGACGATGACCGCGTCGGGGCAGAGCTCGCGTGCCTTGAACATCGGCATGGCCGAGCGCACGCCGGACTGCCGCGCGATGTAGCAGCATGTGGACACGACGCCCCGCACGCCGCCGCCGATGATCAGCGGCTTGTCGCGAAGGCTCGGATCGTCCCGCTTTTCGACCGAGGCGTAGAAGGCATCACAGTCCACATGGGCGATGCCAAGCTCGAACAGCTCCTGGTGTCCGAACAGCCGCGGCGAGCCGCACTGGCTGCAGCGCCTCGGCACGGCAGCAGCGTTTCCGCTGGTCAGGCAATCGCGGCAGAACCAGCCGGTCACGACCACTCCGAGCGGTTCTGTTGGTGCCAGACCTGCATGAACTGCTCGGGGGTAAAGCCGGCGTTGGCACACAGCGCGAGCAGAATCGGTTCGTTTGCGGCAAAATAGTCGATGAGCCCGTGCTGCAGGTCTGGAGTGTCGACCGCGCGGCGCAGGGCTTCGGGGTCGAGGCCGGCCACCTGCATGAATGCCATGAGCTCTTCCGGGTGTTCCGCCAGGAAGTTGAGGCAGGTGTCGGCAAGGTCGGAGACCCGGGGATTGACGGAATCGGTACGGGGCACTGCCGGCTCATTTGACGTTTCGTAAGAGTTTGCATGCTAGCTGAAGCGGGTCGCAAAGCGAAGCGGCACCAGCGCCTTGCAGGCGCGAGGAAGGATAGATGGCCAAGACCGTAATGATCGTTGAGGACAACGAGCTCAACATGAAGCTCTTCAACGATCTGCTGGAATCGCGGGGATATTCCGTCATCCAGACCCGCAACGGGATGGAGGCGCTCGACCTTGCGCGCGCGCATCACCCCGACCTGATCCTGATGGACATCCAGTTGCCCGAGGTCTCCGGACTGGTGGTCACCAAATGGCTCAAGGACGACGAAGAACTGGCGCATATCCCGGTGATCGCCGTCACTGCCTTTGCCATGAAGGGTGACGAGGAGCGCATCCTGCAGGGCGGGTGCGAGGGCTACATCAGCAAACCGATCTCCGTGCCTCACTTTCTGGAAACCATTGCCCGCTACATTGGCCCGGCTTGACCGCGCGGCGGCGGGCCGGTTGCGTTCCGCCCGCTGATCTGCCGCGATCCTTTGCCGGGGCCAGCCAGTGACAGCGCGCGTACTCATCGTCGACGACATCCCGACCAATGTCCGACTGCTCGAGGCCCGGCTTGCCGCCGAGTATTATGATGTCGTGACCGCCAGCTCCGGTGCCGACGCGCTGGACATCTGCGCCACCCAGCACGTCGACATCGTGCTGCTCGACGTGATGATGCCGGTGATGGACGGGTTCGAGGTGTGCCGCCGACTCAAGGCCGACCCGCGCACCCACCACATTCCGGTGCTGATGATCACGGCGCTCGACCAACCCTCGGACAGGGTGCGGGGCCTGGAGGTCGGCGCCGACGATTTTCTCTCCAAGCCGGTTGACGACATGCAG
>JAEZFJ010000354.1 GCA_023437755.1 Pseudomonadota bacterium | reverse complement strand
TCGCCGGAGCGCTCCGGCGCGGTGCGGAACACCTCGACGCCCATGTCGAGTTCGCTCGCCTCGCGCTGGGTCTTTTCGATGGACTCGTGGGTTTCGCGCACAAGGCCGGCATTGTGTTGGGTCAGTCTTTCGAGCTCACTCATCGACACCGCTACCTCGCCGATGGCGCTGGCCTGATCACGGCTGGACCGGGCCAGGTTATCGAGCATGGCGCTGTTCTCCTGCACGGCCGAGAGCATGGCCGTGAGCACCTCGGAGGCGTCCTCGACGAGCCGGGTTCCGCTGGTCACCTCGGCGGCGCTCTGCTGGATCAGGTCCTTGATCTCGCGTGACGCACCGGCGGCCGACTGCGCCAGGCGCCGCACCTCGATGGCGACAACGGCGAAGCCCTTGCCCGCCTCCCCGGCCCGAGCCGCTTCCACCGAAGCATTGAGCGCCAGCAGGTTGGTCTGGAAGGCGATGGCGTCGATCACGCCGATGATGTTGGCGATGCGGTTGGACGAGGTGGTGATCCGCTCCATGGCCGCGGTGGCGCTCTGCATGGCCGCGCCGCCGCTTTCAGCCACGGCGGCGGCGTCGCGCGCCTTGACGAACGCCTCCCCGGCCCGGTGAGCGTTGTCCTCAACGGTCGTGGCCAGTTGCGCCACGCTGGCCTCGATCTGTTCGATGGTCGTCGCCTGGCGGGTGGTCCGGTCGGAGAGCTCGTTGGCGCCGCCCACCAGGTGGCAGGTGACCGAACGGATGGCCTTGGCCGAGTTGCGCAGTTGCGTGACGATGATGCCGAGGCGGGTGAAGGTCTGGCGCAGGGCAAGACGCAGCTCGTCATACTCGCCGGCGAGAGGCTGCTCGAGATCGACGGTCAGGTCGCCACTCGCAAGCCGGTCCAATGCCGCACCCATGGCGGCGATGGCCTGTTTGCGCCGGGTGACGTCGGTGGCGTATTTTACCACCTTGATCGGCCGGCCATCCATGTCGAGGATGGGGTTGTAGGACGCCTGGATCCACACCTCGCGGCCGCCCTTGCCGATCCGGCGGAACTCGGAGGCGCTGTAGGAGCCAGCGCGCAGCCCCTGCCAGAACGCCCTGTACTCGGCGCTCTGGGCATAGGTGGGGTCGACAAACATCGAGTGGTGCTGGCCAACGATCTCCTCGAGGCGGTACCCCGTGGCGTCGAGAAAGTTCTGGTTGGCCGCCAGAATGGTGCCGTCGAGCGCAAAGTCGATCACCGCCTGCGACTTGCCGATCGCTGCGATCTGGCTGGCATGGTCTGCCGCCAGCAGTCTGGCCTCCGTCACATCGGTGGCAACCTTGACCACCTTCACCGGCCGGTCGCGGTCATCCAGCACCGGCATGTAGGTCGCCTGGATCCACACCGCACGGCCGTCCTTGGCCAGGCGCTTGTATTCGGCAGTGCGCGCCTCTCCCGCACCCAGCTTTTGCCAGAACTCGGCGTATTCGGCACTCACCCGACACTCCGGATCGACAAACATGCGATGGTGTTGGCCGACCACTTCGTCGCGCCGGTACCCCATCAGGTCGAGAAAGTTCTGGTTCGCCTCGAGAATGGTGCCATCCAGGCTGAACTCGATAACGGCGTGGCTGCGTGAGATCGCATCCACCACAGCTCGCAAGGCACGATCATTGCTGCGCCCTCGGGCGCCGAAAAAGTCGAAGTCCACGGAAGTTCCTCGGAAGGATGCAGCCAAGTAGTTACAGTATCAAGGTAAACGCATGCTGAATGGCCGGTGGGCCCGACGGGACGCCGATGCGAGTTTGGCCTCGACAATTCGCCTCGTGGGGACGTAAAGCCTCGCCTTCATGGCAAGCATCGCGATCATCGGGGGCGGGCCGGCCGGGCTCATGGCGGCGGAGGTGCTCGGCACTGCCGGGCACGCGGTCACCGTGTTCGAATCGATGCCGACGGTCGGGCGCAAGCTCCTGATGGCCGGCAAGTCCGGCCTCAACCTCACTCATGCCGAGCCCCACCCGGACCTCGTTGCCCGCTATGGCGCGGCAACAGCGCGGCTCGCGCCCGTGCTCGACCGCTTCACCGCTGCCGACCTCCGCGAGTGGTGCCGCGGCCTCGGGGTGGAGACCTTTGTCGGCTCATCGGGCCGGGTGTTTCCCACCAGCATGAAGGCCTCGCCGCTGCTGCGCGCCTGGCTTGCCCGGCTCGAAGGGTTGGGCGTCGCCGTCCGCACCCGGCATCGCTGGAGCGGCTGGGATGGCGAGGCGCTGCGGTTCGAGACCCCGGATGGTCCGATCACCCAGCGGTTCGATGCCGCCCTTCTCGCCCTTGGCGGTGCAAGCTGGCCGCGGCTCGGTTCGGATGCCGCCTGGGTGCCGTGGCTCGCCGACCGGGGCGTGACCATCACCCCCTTGGCGCCGGCCAATTGCGGCTTCGACGTCGCCTGGAGCCCGCTGTTCGTGGAGCGCTTCGCCGGCCAGCCGGTGAAATCGGTGCGCGCGACGTCCGATGCGGGGTCTATTGCGGGCGAGTTCGTGGTCGGCCGGCACGGGGTGGAAGGCAGCCTGATCTATGCCCATGCCGCCGCATTGCGCGACCGCCTCGCTGCAACCGGCAGTGCCGCGCTCACCCTCGACCTGATGCCGGGGCGCACGGCCGAACGCCTCGCAGCCGATCTGACGCGACAGCCGCAAAAGCTCAGCTTCTCCAACCGCCTGCGCAAGGGCAGCGGGCTTGACCCGGTCAAGGTCGGGCTTCTGCGCGAGGTCGTGCCGGATGCCGCAACGCTCGCCCCAGAGCAGCTTGTCGCCACCATCAAGGCGCTGAAGCTGCCGGTTCTGCGTCCGCGGCCGATCGAGGAGGCGATCTCATCGGCCGGCGGCCTGAGCTGGTCCGAGCTCGACGACCGGCTGATGCTGACCCGGCTCCCCGGCACTTTCGCCGCCGGTGAGATGCTGGACTGGGAAGCCCCCACGGGCGGCTACCTGCTCACAGCCTGCCTCGCCACCGGCCGTGCTGCGGCCGAAGGCGTGATCGGCTGGCTGGCGGGGCGCTGATCGCTACTCCGCCGGCAGCTCGGCAGGCGCGTCGTCCGGCGCCTTGGGCAGGAACCTGCGGGTCCGGCGGGTGAAGCCTTCGATATAGGTCAGGATCACCGGCACCACGACCAGCGTCAGCAGCGACGAACTGATCAGGCCCCCGATCACCGCATGCGCCATCGGCGCGTTCTGCCCCGAGCCCTCGTGCAGGCTCAGCGCCAGCGGCAGCATGCCGAAGATCATGGCGAGCGTGGTCATCACGATCGGCCGGAAGCGGGTGGCACCCGCCTCCACCAGCGCATCATAGAGGTTGAGCCCCTCGCGTCGGCGCTGGTTGGCATTGTCGACGAGGAGGATGGCGTTCTTCACCACCAGCCCCATCAGCATGATGAAGCCGATGGCCGAGAACATGTTGAGCGTGGAGCCGCCGACCAGCAGACCCACCATCACCCCGATCAGGGCCAGCGGCAGCGAGATCATGATCGCAACCGGCTGCAGGAAGCTGCCGAACTGCGAGGCCAGCACCAGATAGATGAAGATCACGGCGAGCAGCAGCGCCGAACCGGCGGCTGCGGCCGTTTCCTCGAGCTGTTCGGCCTCGCCGCCCTGGGAGGCACGGTAGCCCGCCGGCAAGTCGAGCGCCTCGATCCCCTCCTGCACCAGGGGCGCGATGGTGCCGAGCTGGGCACCGGTCGCCAGATTGGCGCTCACCGTCACCTGGCGGGCGAGATCGAGGCGCTGGATTTCACCTGGACCCTGGGAC
>JAEZFJ010000425.1 GCA_023437755.1 Pseudomonadota bacterium | reverse complement strand
GGGCTATGTGATCTTCAATCTCGCCACCTTGGGGCCGGGTAACCACACCGACCCGACCTTCCTGATGCTGATGATCCTGACCGGTCCTGCGACCACCATTCCGCTGCTGTTGTTCAGCTTTGCGGTGCGGCGGTTGCGGCTGACGACCATCGGCATGTTCCAGTATATCGCGCCGTCGCTGCAGTTCTTGCTCGCCATCTTCATTTTCGGCGAGGAGCTGAACGGGATGCGGCTGTTGAGCTTCGTGTTGATCTGGCTGTCGCTGGTGGTGTTCAGCTACGACAGCTTCCGCCGCCGTGGCCGGACGGTCAAGGCAGCCTAGCGAGGGCCGCCTCGGCGGTTTCGCGGCCGGTCGCATCGGGGCCAAGCGCCAGGAACTGGCGGTAGCGGTCGGCAGCCTGGTCGGGCCGGTCGAACGCCTCAAGAACCTCGGCCAACAGCAACACGGCATCGGCATGCGGCGGCTCGGCGTCGGCGAAGGGGGCCAGCCCGTCCACCGCCTGGGCATAGCGGCCGAGATCGAGGAGCAGGCGGGCGCGGGCAAGCGCGTGCTCGACATTGTCGGGGGCAAGAACCACCACGCGGTCGTAGTGCGGGGCCGCGGCGGCAAGATCGCCGCGCTCCGCCAGCAGTTCGGCGATGGCCAGGTGCGCCTCGGCACTGTTGGGAGCGTAGTCGGCCCTGTCCTGGAACAGCCGTTCTGCCGCCGCCACGTTTCCCTTTTCGCGATAGGTCTCGCCGAGAATGCGCAGGGCCTCCGGGTGGCCGGGATCGAGGTCGAGAGCTTCCTCGAGGTGGGCGATTGCCTCTTCCTCCCGACCGAGCGCCAGTTCCAGCGTGCCCGCATCGACCAGCAGGGTGGGGTCGAGCGGGGTGGCTTCGGCCGCGGCGAGGAAGTGCTCCAGCGCCGCTTCGCGGTTGCCGGCGGCGAGTTCCACTTCGGCGCGGGCGGCGAGCAGGCCGGTGGCATCCGGATCACGGGCTGCGGCATCGGCAATTGCAGTTGATGCGCCGTCGTGGTCGCCGCTGCCGGCGAGGGCACGAGCGAGATTCAGGCGTGCCAGGGTGAAGTTGGGGTCGAGGTCGAGGGCCGCGCGGTACTCGGCTGCGGCGGCCTCGAAGCGGTGGGCGTTGCGTTCGATGTCACCAAGGAGGTTGAACGCCCAGGGGGCGTCGGCGTGGCCGCTGAGCGCCAGCCTGCGGGCGCGGGTGGCGGCGCCGTCCGGATCGGTCGCGGCGCGGGCGGCGATGGCCACGAAGGGATCGAGAATGTCGTAGATGCCGCCGGCTGCCTCACGGAAGTAGTCGGCCTCGCTGCGACTGCCGATCGGCGGCAGGTCCACCACCTCGGCCGTGGCGCGGATGACACGCAGGCGCAGGCGCTGGCCGGCGGTGGCGCAGTCGGCCGTTTCGCAGATGATCTCGCCGGCAATGTGCGTTTCGTACACCCCGAAGAACTGCCGCACCTGCTTGAGGATGGAATCCAGCGAGAGGCTGGTGTCGGGCAGGGAGAACTCCACCAGCTGGCTATCGGGCACGGCAACGATGGTGGTGCGGGCGATGCTGGCGGTACGGGCGAAATCCTGCAGACCGTCCCACAGGCGGTTGGCAGCCACTTCAGGGGTGACGCCGCGATCGATCAGCGCCTGTGGCACCACGATCGGGTCGATCACCACGGCGTTGCGCGCCACCTGGCCGGCAACAGCCGGGATCAACAGGAGCATGGCGGCAAAGAAGCCGATGTTGACGAACGTGGTCCGCAGCGTGGAGGAAAAGGCCTCCATCTGCGGCAGGCCGAAGCGGCTCGCGTCCTCGCTCATGGCCCGGCCTCCGCCGCCTGGGCCTTCGCCGCCTCTGCAGCAATCAGACCTTCGATGATGTCAGCGAAGCTCCTGGCCATGGAGGCGTACTGCGTCCCGGAGGTATCGAGCTCCAGCACCCGCCGGAAATCGGCGAGGGCCGGCTCGTTGTTGCCGGTCAGCATCAGCGAGGTGGCCCGGGAGAAGCGTGGAGCCGGATCATAGGGTGCCAAGGCGATAGCGCGGTCGAGCCGAGCGATGGCATCGGCATGCCGATCGAGGTTCTGCAGGATGTTGGCCGACTGGTAGAGCAGATCCACGTCGTCCGGGCGCACCAGCAGCGCCCGCTCGAACGCTTCGAGGGCACGGGGCTGATCCCCCATGAACACAAGCGCGGCGCCATGAAGGGCCTGCACCTCCGCGCTCTGTGGGTCATAGGCGGCAGCCCGGCGCAACAAAGCCTCCCCGCCGGGGAAGTCGCCGCGCGCCAGTCGAGCGGTGAACATCGGGTTGAGCGCGAGCGGGTAGGCGGGGTCGATCGCCAGCGCCCTTTCGAAGGCGGCAATTGCTGCGTCCTGGTTGCCACGCGCCTGTTCCACCGCGCCGATACGGGAGAAGTAGTGCGCGCTGGTGGGGTCGGCAGTGGCGGCCTGCTCGAGATAGTCGATGCCTTCGTCGGGCTGGCCGGCGGCTATGGCCAGTTCGGCATAGCCTTCGAGCACTGCCGGCAGATTTGGAGTCTCGGCGGCGATGCGGTCATACTCCGCCCGGGACGCCACGGGATCGCCGAGCTGGCGCAGGGCGCGTGCGGCGTTGGCGCGCGCGATAGTGAAGGCGGGATCGAGCGCCAGTGCAGCACGGTACTCGGCCAGCGCAGGCCGGTAGTCGCCAGCGGTGGTGCGGATGTTGCCGATCAGGTTATGGGCCCATTTGCTGTCGGGGTGGTGCTGACGGATCAGCCGGCGGGCGAGGGCGGTGGCGCGGGCCGGCTCGGTTTCGGAGATAGCGGAGATCGCGACGAAGGGATCGAGCGTGGAGAGCACCTGTACGGCAGCACTGGTTAAGTAGCTCCGCAGGTCCGTGTGGCCCACCGGCGGCAGGTCGATGACCTCGCTGGTGTCGCGCAGGATCCTCAGCCGCAGCCGCATGGTGTCCGGTGGGCAAGCCGGTTCGCCGCAGACGAACTCGCCGGTGATCCGGGTCTGGTAGGCGTTGAAGAACTGGCGCGTCTGGCGGACGATGGAGTCGATCGACAGCCCGACTTCGGGCACCGAGAACTGCACGCGCTGGCTGTTGGGGATGGCAGCAACGCTTTCCTTGGAGGTGCGTGCCAGCAGACTGGCATCGCGCAGCCCATCCCAAAGGCGGCTGGCCATGACCTCCGAGGACAGCCCGCGCTGCAGCAGCGCCTTGGGCACGGAGATGGGCTCGATCAGCACCGGGTTGCGCAGGAACTGGCTGGCGAGCACCGGGATGAAAACCAGGATTGCCAGCACAAAGGCGATGTTGAGCACCATCTTGCGCAGGCGCGTGGAGGT
>JAEZFJ010000263.1 GCA_023437755.1 Pseudomonadota bacterium | reverse complement strand
CTGGAGCGGCCGGACGGCAGCTACTCGCCGGTAGAACAGGCGATCCGCACCGCGCTCGGCGGCTGACACCGCAAAAAGAAAGGGCCGGCTGAGCCGGCCCTTTCCACACTCGTCTTGTTCCTACTGCGCCGGTGGTGCGTCCGTCGCGTTCGGCACCGCGTCGCCACCGGTCAGTGCAGCCGGCGCACCCGGGACCACCGGGTCCGCCGGCAGCGGCACCTCGGTGCCGATGGTCGGCTGCAGTTCCGAGCCGTCATCCAGGGTGATGGACGGGGTCGGGACTTCCTCGATGCCGAGGCCGTCGAGCGCAGGTTCGTCGGTGCTGGGCAGCGACGGAGTGATCGACAACTGCTGCGGCGGCGCAAGGTTCTGGTTGCCCTCCGGCAGTTCGCCGTTGGAGCCGAAGTAGCGGAAGAACTCGCTGTCGGGCGACAGCACCATGGTGGTACCGGTGCCGGACAGAGCGTTGCGGTAGGATTGCATCGAGCGGAAGAACTCGAAGAACTCCGGATCCTGACCATAGGCCGCCGCGAAGATGCGGTTGCGTTCGGCGTCGCCGGTACCGCGGATGATTTCCGCATCGCGGGTTGCCGCCGCAACGATCTCGACGGCCTGACGGTCGGCGATGGCGCGGAGGCTCTGCGCCTGTTCCTGACCACGGGCGCGCAGCAGGGCAGCTTCGGCCAGACGCTCGGCGCGCATGCGCTCGAAGGTCTGTTCGAACACCTGTGCGGCCAGATCCGTGCGCAGGATGCGGACATCGACGATGTCGATGCCGAGCGCCTGCAGGTCCGGCCGGATCAGGTCGGCAGCTTCGCGCATCATCTCCGGGCGCTGTTCGGACAGCGCGGCATTGAACTCGCGCTGACCGTAGACCTGACGCAGCACGGCGGCGAACCGGGTCGCGACGCGATCTTCCACCAGGGCCAGCTGGCCCTGAGCAGCGATACGGAAGCGCAGCGGATCGACGATGCGGTAGGTGATGAAGGCGTCGACTTCATAGAAGGCACCGCCCGACACCTGCACACGCAGATTGGAGAGGTCCTGCCGCAGCAGGCGGTCCTCGATGATCTGCACCGTGTCGACGAAGTCGGTCGGGATCTTGAAGTAGAGGCCGGGCTCTTCGCGCACGTCGAGGATCTGGCCGAAGCGCAGGACGATAGCCTGCTCCCGCTCGTTGACCACGAAGATGGACGAGAAGAAGACGTAGAGGGCAGCGACGATGACGACGCCAATGATGATAAGGCGATTGTTCATTTGCGTCAGTTCCCCGTCGAGGTGCTGGGCACGGTGCTGGTCGACGTACTCGGCCTCAGCTCCGGCAGGGGCAGGTATGGAATGACGCCCTGATTGCCAGCGCCCGTTTCCACGAGCACCTTGGTGGACTGCCCGATCACCTCTTCCATGGTTTCCAGGAACAGGCGCTTGCGGGTCACGTCAGGAGCGTTCACGTATTCTGCGTAGATGGCATTGAAGCGCTGGGCCTCACCGGTGGCTTCCTGCACGACGCGGTTGGTGTAGGCGGCAGCGTCTTCACGCAGCGCCGCAGCACGGCCGCGGGCATCACCAAGTAGCGTATTGGCATACTGGCGCGCTTCTTCCTGCAGGCGGTCCTCGTCCTGCTCGGCACGCTGCACTTCGTTGAACGCGTCGGCCACTTCTGCCGGCGGCGCAGCGCCTTCGATGGACACCTGGCTGATGGACACGCCGATGCCATAGCTCTCGGCCACGGCCTGGGTGATCCCCTGCACCTCGATTTCGATGCCAGCCTGGTCGTCGCGGAAGACGTCGTTGGCCGGACGGCGACCGACGACTTCGCGCATGGCGCTTTCCGCAGTGGCGCGGATCATGGCGTCGGGGTCGCGGACGTTGAAGAGGTACGCGATCGGGTCGTTGACCGACCAGAATACCGAGAATCGCACATCGACGATGTTCTGGTCGCCCGACAGCATCAGACCGTCGTCGTCGCTGGTGCGGTCGCCGCTGTTGGTGCCGCCGATGGTGATCTGATTGACCGCGAGCGACGCCCGCTCGACCGTCTCGATCGGCCACAGGTGGAAATGCAGGCCCGCCTGGGAGAGTTCGGGCTTGGGGGCACCGAAGCGCAGCTCGACGCCGACCTCGCCTTCAGGAACCGTGTAGACGGCGTTCAGCAGCCCGAAGACAGCGATGACCAGTATGGCGCCGACGATGGCCCAGCGGCCACCGGGCACACCGCCGCGGAACTGGTCGCGGCCACGGTTGAGAATATCTTCGAGGTTGGGCGTATTGCCACCGGGCCGACGCGGGCCACCGCCGCCGCCGCCGCCAGGCGCCTGGCCCCACGGACCGCCGCCCCCATTGTTGCGGCCACCCCCGCCTCCATTACTCTCCCAGGGCATCGCGATCCTTTCGGCAGCATTTTGTGAAGTTGTTGGGGACCTATATAGGCAAGGCGCCGAAGCCGATCAATGCGCGGACCGGAGCCGTCGCTCATACACTTTGACGCGGTAGGGCGCGGCGTCGCGCGGATCGGCCATGACCTCGGGCTCGGCGACAACGTCCCACTCCGCGGGATCGATCGCCGGGAAATGCACATTCCCCTCAGGCGCAAGATCGACATGGCTGATGTAGAGCCGGTCGGCCCGGGGCATGAGCTGCTCATAGATGGTGCCGCCGCCGATGATCATGATCTCGTCCACGCCATCCCGGGACGCGATCTCGCCGGCGACTCGTAATGCATCGTCGAGGCCCTGGACCACGACCGTGCCCTCGGCCCTGAAGTCCCGATCGGCGGTCACAATGATGTTGGTGCGGCCCGGCAGCGGCTTGCCGACGGTTTCAAACTGCTTGCGGCCCATCACCATCGGCTTGCCCATGGTGGTGCGCTTGAAGAAGGCGAAGTCCGACGGGATGCGCCAGGGAATGGTCTGGTCGTTGCCGATGACCCCGTTGCGGGCGACGGCGGCGATCATGGCGATGCTGGCGGTCATGGCGCCCCCAGGCGCTGGAGCGCCTCCCCGTCGACGCGCACCTTGGTCCATTCGTCCTGCATGACGCCGCCCTGGCTCTTGTAGAACTCGATCGACGGCTCGTTCCAGTCGAGCACCCACCACTCGAAGCGTCCCAGCCCCTCGCGTACACAGCGCTGCGCCAGGTTGACCAGGAGCGCCTTGCCAATGCCTTTGCCGCGCATGGCGGGATCGACATAAAGGTCTTCGAGCCAGATGCCATGGCGGCCCTGGAAAGTGGAATAGGTGTAGAACCAGAGGGTGAAACCAACCGGCTGGCCGTTCCACTCCGCGATCTCGGCGAACACCCGTGGGCCGTCGCCAAACAGATCGCGTGCGAGGTCGGCTTCGGTCGCCTTCACCTCGTGCTCGAGCTTCTCATAGGCGGCAAGCTCACGAATGAACCGGAGGATGGTGGCGGCGTCCGCGCGAACAGCGGGGCGGATGGTCAGGGTCATGCGTGGGGCGTGATCCTACAGGTCGTTGCGGTCGAGGATCAGGACGTTGAGCTCTTCCTGCGGCCAGAAGTTCTCCTTCACCATCTCGAAGGTGGTCGGCCCGATCTTCTTCACGTCCTCGCCGCAGAAGGACACGAGGTTGGCAGGGTTGCCCTTGTCCACCACGAGGCGGAACTTCCCGATGCCGCCGCCGGCCCAGTTGCCACCGGTGGTCAGGATGTAGCTGATCCAGCTTTCGAAGAATGGTGCCGACCACGGCTCGTCCGGGTTGGTCAGCGTCTTGCGCACCGCCGCGACGAAGGCGTCATCGGTGCAGTATTTCTGCCGGTACTCGGCCGCGGGATCGTAGCCGTCGTCGAACGGCTCATAGAGCAGGGTCACGCCGGTGGTGCCGCCGACGCTCGGCTTGTAGCGATGTTCCACCGTCACGGTCTCACCGGCGGGGAAAGTTGCTTCCCAGGTGTAGGTGGCACGGTAGGTCCAGTTCGGCCAGTGGTGTTTTTCCCAGCCCTCCCCGGCGTCGAACTCATCCGGAATGGCAAGGCCTAGATGCAGCAGGGTCTCGAGGGTTTCCCCTTCGATGGCATCCACGGCATCGATGGCCTCCTGGTGGATCGGCACCAGCGGAATGCCGAGCTGGCGCAGCAGCTTGGTGCGATCCACGCCGGCGGCGAAGGCGTATTCGTGCAGCGTGGCCTCGACCGGCTCACCCTCGAAACGCGTCTCGAACTCGAACAGGTTCTCGGCCGGCCCTTCCGGGAAGGCCACCGGGGAGAAATGGTCCGGCACGATGTCCGGCATCGGGAAGGCAACCAGCAACGTCACGTCCTCGTCGCTGTCGTTGCGGAACTCGTAGGTGACCCGGATTTCGTTCTTGGAGATGTACAGATCCTCGCTCGCCATGGCGATCTCGCCATTGCTGACGAATTCGAGCCCGCCCGTGGTCAGCACGGCGGAGGTATCGTTGGCCAGGATCGGCATGGCGAAGAGGAAGGACAGCATCCCTCCGACGGCGAGCTTGTGCATGTTATCCTCCGCGAAAACAGCAGCGCAGTGTTAGCCGTTTGCGTCCTCGGGCGGAAGATAGGGGAACCATTTGCGATCAAGCGCGGCCTCGAGGTCGATCCCACGCTGGCGGGCGAACAACAGCACCGTCGCAAGAACGTCTGCCGCTTCGTCGGCGAGCGCCCGCTCGATCTCGGCTGCCGAGGCATCGTGGCGCCGCCCGCGCTGGGTGACGCGCAGGTACTCGGCCACAAGCTCACCCACCTCTTCCTGGAGCTTCAGCACGTACCAGTCAGGGTTCCTCTGAATGGCGAACTTGGCGGCATAGCCGTCGGAGACTCTCGAAACCAGGGTGCTGAGGTCGCCGAGGGTTCGGCTCATACCGCCACCGCGCCCTTGATGTGCGGGTGCGGATCATAGCCCTCGAAGGTGAAGTCTTCGAAGGTGAAGTCCTCGAGCCGCTTCACCTTCGGGTTCATCGCCAGCTTCGGCAGCGGCCGCGGCTCGCGGGAAAGCTGGAGCCGGGCCTGTTCGAAGTGGTTGCAATAGAGGTGAACATCGCCGAAGGTGTGCACGAAGTCCCCGACCCCCAGGCCGGTGACCTGCGCCATCATGTGTGTCAGCAGGGCGTAGGAGGCGATGTTGAACGGTACGCCGAGGAAGGTGTCGGCAGAGCGCTGATAGAGCTGGCAACTCAGCTTGCCGTTGGCGACATAGAACTGGAACAGGCAATGGCAGGGCGGTAGCGCCATCTCGTCCACTTCCGCGGGGTTCCAGGCGGAAACGATGTGGCGGCGCGAGTCCGGCTTGGTGCGGATGGACTCGATCACATTGGTGATCTGGTCGATGTGCTGGCCGTCCGGTGTGGGCCAACTGCGCCATTGCGACCCGTAGACCGGCCCGAGGTCGCCGTTCTCGTCGGCCCACTCGTCCCAGATCTTGACGCCACGCTCCTGCAGCCAGCGCACATTGGTGTCGCCGCGCAGGAACCAGAGCAGCTCGTAAACGATCGACTTGAGGTGCAGCTTCTTGGTGGTGACCAGCGGGAAGCCGTCGCTGAGATCAAAGCGCATCTGATACCCGAACAGCGAACGCGTGCCGGTGCCGGTGCGATCGGACTTGTCGACGCCGCGCTCGAGGATGTCGGACAGAAGCTGGAGATATTGCTGCATGTGGCGATGGTACTCCGATTCGGCGCCCCGCTTCGATGCAGCGGGCACAGTCACACACAGCATCCGTCTGGTACTCTAATACCGCCGAAGCAGGTGCCATGCGCTGTCAGCAGCCAGGTGCTAGCCTACGGCAACGACAGGAGAAGCCGATGCAGATCGAGTATCTCAACCCCGAAGGCATGCACCGCAACCCTGCCTTCTCGCAGGGCATCATCATCCCCGCCGGCGCGCGCATGCTGCTGGTGGGCGGGCAGAATGCCGTCAACTCGGACGGTGAGATCGTCGGTAAGGGCGACATCGGCCGGCAGACGGAACAGGCGCTTGCCAACCTGGTCATGGTGATCGACGCCGCGGGTGGCCGGATCGAAGACTTGGTGAAGGTCACGCTGATCATCCAGCACGGGGTCGACCTGCGGGCGGGCTTTGCCGCCTGGATGAAGGTCTGGGGTCAACGGCCCAACCCGCCGACGGTGACGGCGTTGTTCGTCGCAGGGCTCGCGCATCCGGACTACCTGATCGAGATCGAAGCGCAGGTGGTGCTGCCGTGAGCCCACGCCTGCGTCCGCTCCGCCCGCGCGAGCCGATGCCTGAGTTCGTGCGCGAGGCGCTGGAGATCCGGGGGCTGATGGACAGTTACGAGGCGCGACCGCCCTACCAGCGCAATGACTACCTGCTGTGGATCAACAAGGTGAAGCGCGAGGAGACCAAGCAGAAGCACCTCAACCAGATGCTGGAGGAGCTGGAGGCCGGCGGAGTCTACATGGGCATGAAGTGGAACGGCTGAGCTAGCACCAGCTCTCCATGCGGCCCCGCCATGCGTGCGCGAGCCCCTCACCCACCAGCATGCCGCCGACAGACTGCCCGTCGCGCATGGCAATGCGGAGCTTGCGGCCATAGCGGTCTTCGTCGCGATCGGCGGGCTCGAGCGTGAAGGGCCCGTCGCTCAACAATTGGGCCAGCCGGCCGGTCGCCCGCCGGCCCAGAGCCGCCTCGGCCGCGCATTGCGGCTGGCTTGTTTCCGGCGTATTGATGTCGGCGATGCGGATCTTGACGCCATCGAGCCAGAAGGTGTCGCCGTCGACGACGCAGGTGATGCGGGCGCCACCGGCGCAAACCGGAAAGCTGTGCGACACCATTGTCGACGATGTCGTGGCGGAGGGACCCAGCAGCCAGTCAGCGAGCCCGCTCTCGCGCAGCACCATCATGCCGCCGCCTCCAAGCCCGATCGCCAAGAGGGTGAACGGCAGCAACGGCAGCGCGTCGAGCCAGCTCCGCCGCCTCGATCTGGTGCGAATAGCTCGTCCCCGTACCGCCATGTCCAACCCTCTTCCGATAGAGGGGGGATGGTGCCGATTCGGAGTTAATCCGCCCTCAATGTGATGTGGAGCGTTTGCATCCGGGACAGGGCTTGCCTATATAGGGGTTGCCCGTAAGGGCTATGGCAATAAACGGCTATCGTAATAAACCCATTGGACCCGGGGGCAGTACCCGGCGCCTCCACCAAATACCCGTCGCGGCGGGACTTTCGGGGGCGAAATAGGATCGACAAGGGCGTAAAGGGTTTGCTTTTGCTCGGTGAGGTACCACCGTTATCGGTCCGAAACTTATAGTTGCAAATGACAACCATAAGGCTCCGGTCGCTCTCGCCGCGTAAGCGGTGCTAGCACTGGGAAATTAAGTCCTCCACCCCTAGCCGGGTGACAGGCGGGGTTCGCAGGCACCTGGCAACAGAAGCCTGCACTTCCGCGTTTCCCTTCCTCACGGCCTTTCCGCTTGAAATCCTTTGAGTGCTGGGGCTGATATGGCCGGGCGGATTCGCCCTCCGCTGCGTTCCAATCGAGGTTGCCGATGGCCGAAGATCACCTGCGTTATGACATTCTTGCCCAGGAAGCGCTCCGCGGCGTCGTACGCAAGGTGCTGGCAGAGGTTGCCAAGACCGGGCTGCCCGGCGACCATCATTTTTTCATCTCCTTCGTCACCCGCGCCCCCGGCGTGCGCCTGAGCGAAAAGCTGCTCGGCCAGTACGACAAGGAAATGACCATCGTCATCCAGAACCAGTACTGGGACCTCAAGGTCACCGAGACCGGCTTCGAGGTCGGGCTGAGCTTCGACGGCCAGCCCGAGATCCTTGTAATCCCGTTTGCAGCCATCAAGGGTTTCTTCGACCCCTCGGTGCAGTTCGGCCTGCAGTTCGATCCGGCCACCGCGCCGGCCGCGGCCGGCGAGGAAGAGGCGGCTGACGCTGGCGTCGAGACCGAAGCGCAGGTCGCCGAGGGCGAAAAGGTCGTCAGCCTCGACGCTTTCCGCAAGAAGCCCTGACGCACTGCGGATGGAGAAGCGATCCCTCTCCATCGCCGGGCACCGCACCTCCATGGCCCTGGAGCCGGAATTCTGGACTGCCCTCGAAACGATGGCGGCAGAACGGGACCTTTCACTGGCCGCGCTGATCCGTGACATCGACGAA
>JAEZFJ010000234.1 GCA_023437755.1 Pseudomonadota bacterium | reverse complement strand
GCGCAAACGCTGGCGCCGGGCGCTGCAGTCTGGCAGATAGGGTCCAAGGCGCGGCGAAGCGCCGTCAGGAGATCGGCGGAAGCTCATCGAGAACATCATGTATTTCGCGCTCGGCTTCTTCGCCGCCGGGCTTGCGGCGCTGGTGCTGCTGCCGGCAGTGTGGAAGCGCGCCGTGCGGCTGACCCGCCGCCGGATCGAAGCCGCCACCCCAATCACCCTTGCCGAGTTCCGTGCCGACAAGGATCAGTTGCGGGCTGAATTCGCGCTGACCACGCGCAAACTCGAGCAGACCATCGAGACCCAGCGCGCGCGCCTCGCCGAGCAACTGGCCGAGGTCAACCAGGCGCGGGCTGATACCGGCGCGATGAAGCTCGAGCGGGAGCGTTTTGCTGCAGAACTGGCCGAGCGCGATGTGCGCGAGGACGCTCTGCGCACCGAGCTGGCAGAGACCGAACGGCAGATCGCCGAGCTCGGGCAGCAGTTGCGCATGCGCGAGCGCGATCTCGAAGCGCGGGCTGCGGAACTGGCCGAACTGCGCGACACCATCCGCGGCGATGCTCCGGCCAGCCTGGATGTGGACGGTGCAACCCTGTCCGGAGACTATGACGACGACGTGGAGCGGCTGACAACTGCCCTCGCCGTCGAGCGCAAGCGCAGTTCGGCGCTCGAAGAGCAAGCCCGCGACCTTGTGGCCCAACTGGATAAGTCCGATCGTCGCAGCGCCGAGGCAACAGCCGCTATCGCCCAGATGCGCGAGGCACTTTCCAGCCGCGACGAACGCAAGGCCGCCGCCGAGCTTGAAGTGGCGGAGGCCCGCATCGCCAGCGCCGAAACGCGGCTCAACGAGATACTCGGAGAGGAACAGGCCCCCACCGCCGCGCCTACGCCCCTGCTGGCGGAAACGTTCGGGGAAGCCGACGAACTGGCGGCCCTGCGCGATATGGTTGTGGGGGTCGAGAGCAGCATCCTGTCGAGCGAGACGATCGATGAGGCAGAGCTCCGCAGCCGCCTCGGCGAGATCGCCAGCAGGGTCAGCCGCGTTGTCTACGCGTCGGACGCCGACGCCGCCGATGCCAAGCCCGAGGAGAGCCTGTTCGACCGGGTGCAACGCTTCGCCGACGAGGATCTCGACGAGGTCGACGCCCAGGACCCACAGCGCCGCCTTTCGGAACGGATGACGGCGCTCCAGGAGATCCTGGGGCGCTGATCCTACTCCGCGCCAATCAGGACGCGGCGGAGTTCTTCGCCGGTGACCTGGTCAAACAGCACCAACACCGTCTCGCCTCCGGCGCGGTATGTAACGTTCACTGCGCCTTCGGCAATCACCGCCGATACGACTTCAGCTCCTGACGGCAGCACTACGGAGTCGGCGACCACCGTCGGCGGTGCGTCGCGCATCACCCGATAGACAAGCGCGAAACCAATCGCCATAAAGCCCAGCAGCAGGACGCCGATGGCCACGGCAAACGAGCGGCGGGCCCTGCGCATCAGCGCCATCGCCTCCGGCGAGAGCGCTTCGGCTTCCGGCCCGGTGCCGGTCTGTTCAGGATCATGCATGACGGAAGACACCGAATTCGAGTTCGAGGGCGAGCCCGTCACCGTTGCGGTCGACGAAGCCCTGGCGGGGGGCCGGCTTGATGCGGTGCTGGCGGGCGAGCATACGCTGCTGAGCCGCAACCGGATCAAGGACCTGATCCTGAACGGTGCCGTCACCATCGACGGCCGTCCGGTCAGCGAACCCAAATACCGGCTGAAGGCCGGCGAGACAATCGTGCTTCTGGCCCCACCACCGGAGGATGCCGAGCCCGTACCCGAAGACATCCCGCTCGATATCCTGCACGAGGACGACCAGCTCATCGTGGTCAACAAGCCGGTAGGCATGGTGGTGCACCCGGCACCGGGTTCCCCCAACGGTACGCTGGTCAACGCGCTGCTGTTCCACTGTGGCGACAGTCTCAAAGGCATTGGTGGCGTCAAGCGTCCCGGGATCGTGCATCGGCTCGATCGCGACACCTCCGGCGTCCTGGTCGTTGCCAAGACCGAACAGGCACATTGGCATCTGGCCGAGCAGTTCGCCGACCACGGCCGCACCGGGCCGCTTCACCGCGCCTACATCGCCTTCGCCTGGGGGATGACGGAATCCGCCCGCGGCACCGTCGACGCTCCGCTTGGCCGGGACAGCAACAACCGCCTCAAGCAGGCGGTGCGCAAGGATGGCCGCGAGGCCATCACGCACTACATGGTGGAGGCGCGCTTTGGCGGAGAGGGTTGGGATATCACCCGGCTGGTCTGCCAGCTCGAAACCGGCCGCACGCACCAGATCCGCGTCCACATGGCCCATATCGGCCATCCCCTGGTCGCAGACAGCGTCTATGCTTCGGGCTACGCCACCAAGGTGAACAAGCTGCCCGAAGATGTGGGCGGTCCTGTTCGCGCCCTGGGCCGCCAGGCGCTGCACGCCGCCGAACTGGGCTTCGAACACCCCGGAACGGGCGAGGAGATGTTCTTCGAGGCGCCGCTGCCGGAAGATCTCGCGGCGCTGGAGGAAGCGCTGCAGCCCTATGATCGCGCCTTTGCCTGAGCTGTATCCAGAGCGATCTTGAAAGCGGTGAAGGCGGGCGGAACCAAACTCTGACGATCTGCATTATCCTTTCCCTTACAATCGCCTCATTGCGTCCTATATATAACCATCGTCAATTGCCGATGGGCCGTTCCGGCCATTGGCAACAGACGGGATCTGCCCGCGTTGCGGGGGAACATGAAAGGGGGTGCGTCCATGGCCCAGCAGTCCAATCTTCCGGTTCTCTCTTCCGAAGGTGGCCTCAGCCGCTATCTGCAGGAAATCCGAAAGTTCCCGATGCTGGAGGCGAACGAGGAGTACATGCTCGCCAAGCGCTATCAGGAGCATGAAGACCCCAGCGCCGCCCACAAGCTCATCACTAGCCACCTCCGGCTCGTGGCCAAGATCGCCATGGGCTATCGCGGCTATGGCCTGCCGATCTCCGAGGTGATCTCGGAGGGCAATGTCGGCCTGATGCATGCGGTCAAGCGGTTCGAGCCCGAAAAGGGCTTCCGCCTCGCCACCTATGCGATGTGGTGGATCCGTGCCGCGATTCAGGAATACGTCCTGCGCTCTTGGAGCCTGGTCAAGATCGGCACCACCGCCGCGCAGAAGCGCCTGTTCTTCAACCTGCGCAAGGTGAAGGGGCAGATCGCCGCCCTTGAGGAAGGGAGCCTGCATCCCGACCAGGTGAAGCAGATCGCCACCACGCTCAACGTTACCGAGCAGGACGTGGTGCAGATGAACGCCCGCCTCAGCGGCGACGCCTCGCTCAACTCACCCATGCGCGCCGACGAAGGCTCCTCAGAGTGGCAGGACTGGCTGATCGACGATACGCCCAGCCAGGAAACGACGCTGGGCGAGTCGCAGGAGTACAGCGAACGCATGGGCCTGCTGACCGAGGCCATGGATGTGCTGAACGAGCGCGAGCGCGCCATCTTCCAGGCGCGTCGCCTGCAGGACAATCCGTCCACTCTCGAAGAGCTGGCGCAGCAATACGACGTCAGCCGCGAGCGCATCCGCCAGATCGAGGTCCGTGCCTTCGAGAAGGTGCAGGACGCGGTGAAAAAGGCAGCCGCCGCGAACTAAGGCTTCCGGAACGATCTGGCTGCCCGGCTCTCGAGCCGGGCAGCTTTGTTTTGGGCGCAGCTCAGCCGGCGGCAACCAGATCCCACAGCCGGTCTCGCGCGAGGATCAGCAGCCACGGCACCGGGTCCGCGGGGATGATCTCCACTGGTCCACCAAGCCCCTCGTTCGAGGTGCCGAGCAGCCCACCCGGGCGCAGGTGCAGTCCGTCGAGCGGGTAGAGCAAGCCGTTTGAGCGGGTGAAGCCGATCGGCTCCAGCGGATGGATGGAGACGCGTTCGCGCGCAGCCGCTTCAAAGCGGATGGTGCCCACCACGGCGAGCGCCACATCCACCTCATCCACCAGCAGCAAGCGACGGCGCGGGGCATATTCGAGCACCGCACTGAGCGCGGCCAGCGTGTGGTCGAGGCGCTTGCCGGTCATGCCCAGGGCGAGCGTCACCGGCGCGGCGGTGGAGTAGAGCGCCTTTTGAAAATCCGTGGTGATCTGCTCGGGGATATGGCGCACCACCGTGCGCTGCTCCCACGCGGTACGATCAGCGAGGGAATCGAGGTCGCCCACCACCGCGGCCGGCATGCGCCCGGCCGCCGCGATCGTGTCGGCGCCGCCATCGGCACCCACCAGAGACACGCCTCTCCTCGCGAGTTCCTGCAGCATGCCAGCATCAACGGTCCCGCCGCCGACGATGGCCAAGGCACCGTCGAACCGCAGGGTTGGGGCGTTTGCCCCCGATCGGACTTGCACTGTCACGGAACGCTCATTAAACGTGGGCTCGTCTCGCTGGGGTGTTCCGGATCTGCCGGAGCTGAGAGTTACCCATTGAACCTGAACCAGGTCATGCTGGCGGAGGAAGTTCGAGATGGCAAGGGCGCCCTCGAGCGTCCCCACCATTGGACGCATCCCTCAACGCATGACCGCAACACGAAGGGATGAGCCATGCTCAACGCCACCCGCCTCGCTGCTGCGGTCCTTCTCGGACTGAGCGCTACGCCGATCGTCGCCGAGGAAGTGCCGATCCTCACCATCTACACCTATGACGGCTTCGCCGCCGAGTGGGGACCTGGCCCGGGACTGAAAGCGGGCTTCGAAGCCATCTGCGGCGGCTGCATCGTCGAGTGGGTCGCCGCCGACTCCTCGATCGGCACGCTGCGCCGCGTGCAGCTCGAAGGCGACACCACCGAAGCCGACATGATCGTGGGGCTCGATACCGCCATTGCCGGCGAAGCCCGAGCCACCGGCCTGTTCGCAGACCATGGTCTCGAACTCGAGGGGCTGACGGTGCCTGGCGGCTGGAGCGATCCGACTTTCGTGCCGGTGGACTATGCCCACTTCGCCTTCGTCTACGACACGGACACGGTGACCACTCCGCCCGGGTCATTCGAGGAACTGATCGCCCTGCCGGAGGACTTCAAGATCGTCATCCAGGATCCGCGCTCGGCCACGCCCGGGCTTGGTCTCGTGCTGTGGGTGAAGGCCGCTTACGGAGATCGCGCCGCAGAAATCTGGGAAGGACTGAAGCCGCACATTCTGACGGTCACCCGCGACTGGAGCGAGAGCTACAACCTGTTCTTGTCCGGTGAAGCGGACATGGCGCTCTCCTACACCACCTCGCCAGCCTACCACATTGTCGCTGAAGACGACGACACCATCCACGCCGCACTGTTCGAGGAAGGGCATTTCCCCCAGACCGAGGTGGCCGGAATCCTGGCCGCGTCCGACAAGCAGGAGCTCGCCAGCGAGTTCCTCGCGTACCTTGCCTCCGCTGAAGGGCAGGCGGTTATCCCGACCACCAACTGGATGTTCCCCGTGGTTGATCTCGGCGATGAACTCGACCCGGCCTTCGCAGGCCTCCCACAGCCGGAAAAGACGCTGACCCTGACCGATGCGGAGATCGAGGCCAACTCCGATGCCTGGATCGACGAGATGCTGACCGCCATCCAGTGATGCTCCTGCCTCGCCTCCGACCTCGGGGGTGAGGCGCCCTCACACGAGCCGATATGCCCACCCTGCCCCGCCGTCCGCTCCGTATCGCCGTCGCCGCCCTGCTCGCCGTCGCGATTGGCGGATTGATCGTGGCGGTGTTCTGGTCGATCCTCTACGCCGCCTCCGGCGCCAGCCAGTCGCGCATCGACATCCCCCATTTGTTGCGGATGACATCGTTGCAGGCAGCCCTGACCATGCTTCTGTCGCTGGCGGTGGGCATGGCATTGGCCTGGAGCCTCAATCGACTCCGCTTCCCCGGACGCGAACTCGTGGTCGGCCTGTTTGCAGCGGCCATCGTGACGCCGGGGATGGTCATGGCCTTCGGGCTGCTGGCCATCTGGGGCCGCAATGGCTGGATCAACCGCGCCAGCGATGCGCTGTTCGGCGCGCCCGTCGGCAACCCGGCGTTCGGGCTGTCGGGCATCCTGTTGGCTCATGTGGTGCTCAACGGTGCCTTCGCCGCGCGCATCCTGCTGGCGCGGCTCGATGCCCTCCCGGCGGCCCGCATCAAGACCGGCCAATCTCTTGGGCTCAATGTCTGGCAACGCTTCCGCATCATCGACTGGCCGGCCATGCGCGGCACCCTTCCCGGCCTGGGCGCGATCATTTTCCTCCTGGCTTTCACCAGCTTCCCCATCGTCCTGATGCTGGGCGGGGGGCCTGCCAACCAGACCCTGGAGGTCGCGATCTATTCCGCCGTGCGGCAGAATTTTGATCTGGCTGGTGCGGTCGCACTGGCGCTGACGCAGATCGCCGTGTGCGCGGCTGTGATCCTGACCGCGTCCGTGCTCGCACCGGTACCGACCGCGCTCGGGCGCTCCACCGACCCCCGCTGGCGTGACGGCACCGCAGCTCGCTTCGTGCAATGGCTGGTGCTGCTGGCGGCGGTGACCGCCTTCGTCCTGCCGCTGCTCTCCGTGCTTAGTGACGGACTGACTGCAGGCGTGGCGGAGCTGCTGGCTCGACCGGTCTTCTGGTGGTCCACCCTCAGCAGCTTCGTTATCGCCTCAGTGTCCGCATTGCTGACGCTTGCCCTGGCGCTGGGGCTGGCTCTCGGCCGGGCCGCCACAGCCCATCCACTGACGCGGACGCTGCTCGGCATGCCGCCCTATGCCTATCTTGCCGTGCCGGCGGTTGTGCTCGCTCTGGGTTTCTTCCTTCTGGTCCGCAAGGCCGGCATTGCGCCCGCACAAGCTGCCCCGCTGGTGGTGATCGTCGGCAACAGTCTGCTGGCCCTGCCGTTCGCAATTGCCACGCTCGGCCCGCCGCTGGAGGCGATCGCACGCACCCGCGGCCAACTCATCCGCTCGCTGGGGCTGAGCGGCACCCGGCAGTTTCTTGCCATCGAGTACCCGCTGCTGGGCCGGGACATCGGCATCATGCTGGCCCTGGCCTTCTGCTTCTCGCTGGGCGATCTCGGCGTCATTGCGCTGTTCGGCACCGAGGACTTCCAGACGCTGCCGCTGCTGATGTTCCGCAGCCTGGGTTCCTACCGGACCAACGACGCGGCCGCCGTTGCCGCCATTCTGTTGATCGGCACTGTCGTGGCCTTCACAGGTCTGCCGCGCCTCGTCGAAAGGATTGCCAATGCTCGCCGCTGAAGCGCTGACTTTTGCCCATCCAGGGCAGACGGCGTCCTACCGCTTCTCGTTCACGGCCAAGCCTGGAGAAGTTACCGCGATTTCGGGACCCAGCGGCTCCGGAAAGTCGACTTTGCTCGACCTGATCGCCGGCTTCCTCAAGCCCGCGGCCGGAAGCCTGCTGCTCAACGGCACTGACCTGCTGCCGCTCGAGGCGGAACACCGGCCCGTGTCGCTGCTGCTGCAGTCCGACAATCTCTTCGATCACCTGAGTGCCGGGCGGAACGTTGCGCTGGGCCTGCCGCGTGGTACGTCGCCGGCCGAGGGGGAGCGCCAAGTCGGGGCTGCCCTGGAGGAAGTGGGGCTAGCTGGTCTCGCCACTCGAGCCGCCGCGACGCTTTCCGGGGGGCAAAAGCAGCGCGTGGCGCTGGCCCGCACCCTGTTGCGCGCCCGTGAGGTGTTGCTGCTCGACGAGCCATTCTCCGCTCTCGA
>JAEZFJ010000214.1 GCA_023437755.1 Pseudomonadota bacterium | reverse complement strand
TGGAACGGCGGCGGGCTGGACAGGGTCCACTCGAGCGTCGTCGCACCTTCGCCCCACGGGTTGTCACCGGCCGGACGCTTCCGGCGGCTGGCTTCCCAGGTCGCATAGAAGAAGATCAGCATGGCCACGAAGGTGATGTAGTAGCCCACCGACGAGACGCGGTTCCACAGGGCGTACGCATCTGGGTAGTCGATGTAGCGTCGCGGCATGCCGGCGAGGCCGAGGAAATGCTGCGGGAAGAAGATCAGGTTCACACCGATGAACATGACCCAGAAGTGCAGCTTGCCGAGGAACTCGTTGTACATGTAGCCGAACATCTTGGGGTACCAGTAGTACCAGCCCGCGAAGATCGAGAACACGGCGCCGAGCGACAGCACGTAGTGGAAGTGCGCGACCACATAGTAGGTGTCGTGCAGGGCACGGTCCGCACCGGCGTTCGCCAGCACCACACCCGTCACACCACCCACGGTGAAGAGGAAGATGAAGCCGATCGCCCACAGCATGGGAGTGCGGAAGGTGATGGAGCCGCCCCACATGGTGGCGATCCAGCTGAAGATCTTCACGCCGGTCGGCACCGCGATGACCATGGTGGCCGCCACGAAGTAGCGCTGCACGTCGAGGCTGAGGCCGGTGGTGTACATGTGGTGAGCCCACACGACGAAGCCGACGAAGCCGATGGCAACCATGGCGTAGGCCATCGCGAGATAGCCGAACACCGGCTTGCGCGAGAAGGTCGCCACGATGTGGCTGATGATGCCGAAGCCCGGCAGGATCATGATGTACACTTCGGGGTGACCGAAGAACCAGAACAGGTGCTGGTACAGGATCGGGTCGCCACCGCCCTGCGGCGAGAAGAAGGTCGTGCCGAAGTTGCGGTCGGTCAGCAGCATGGTGATGGCACCAGCAAGAACCGGCAGCGCCAGCAGCAGCAGAAAGGCGGTAACCAGCACCGACCAGGCGAACAGCGGCATCTTGTGCAGGGTCATGCCCGGCGCACGCATGTTCAGGATGGTGGTGATCAGGTTGATGGCGCCGAGAATGGAACTGACGCCCGCCACGTGGAGCGAGAGGATGGCAAAGTCGAGCGCCGGGCCCGGATGACCGGCCGTGGAGAGCGGCGGATAAACCGTCCAGCCACCGCCGAAACCAAGGGCGCCAGGGCCGGCACCTTCGAAGAACAGCGACAGCAGCAGCAGGATGAAGGCGGCCGGAAGCAGCCAGAAGGCGATGTTGCTGATGCGCGGGAACGCCGTGTCGGGCGCGCCGATCATCAGGGGAGCGAAGTAGTTGGCGAAGCCGCCCATCGTGGCCGGCATCACCACGAAGAACACCATAATCAGCGCATGCGCAGTGGTGAACACATTGTACATGTGCTTGCCGGCATCCAGCGCCTCGGCACCGCCGACCCCATAGACCATGGCGGCAAGGCCGTGGAAAATCTGAACACCTGGCTCCTGCAGCTCCATGCGCATCACGCCGGAAAGCAGGCCGCCGATGACGCCGGTCACGATCGCGAACACCAGGTACATGATCCCGATGTCTTTGTGGTTGGTGGAATAGAGCCCGCGGCGCCAGCCGGTGGGCTCGTGCGCATGCGCAGCGTGATCGTGCCCGGTGGCATGCGCCTCGAGATGAGCGGTGGTGTCAGCCATAATCGTCCCCTGACCCTATATCTTACTGCACAGCCGCCAGGGTGGCAGCCGCGGTCGCGTAGTCCGCGCCCTCTGCCGCCGCCATGAAGGCTGCAAATTGTTCTCTGGTGACCACGCGCACCGCGATCGGCATGAAGGCATGGTCCTTGCCGCAGAGTTCGGAACACTGGCCGTAGAAAATGCCCGTCTCGCGCGCGTTGAACCAGCTCTCGTTGAGCCGACCCGGCACCGCATCCATCTTCACGCCGAAGCTGGGCACGGCGAAGGCATGGATCACGCCAAGCGGATCGGCGGTGATCTGCAGCCGAACGGTGGTGTCGACCGGCACGACCAGTTCGTTGTCCACCGCCAATAGCCGCGGCTGGTTCGGCTTGGATGCCAGCCGGTCGTCCTCGCCGAGCATGATGGAGGTGACCGTTACGCCCTGATCCACATATTCATAGTCCCAGTACCACTGCTGGCCCGTCACCTTGATGGTGAGTTCGGGGGCCGGAACCTCCACTTCACCGAACGAGAAGATGTTCGCGCCGAGGTACTTCCGCTCCCCGTCCGGGGTGGTCGGCTGGTCCGCCAGCACCCCGAAGGAGGGGATGGCGATGACGATCAGCACCACGATCGGCAGCACCGTCCACAGGATTTCCACGAGGGTATTGTGCGTGAAGGCGTTGGGCGTCGGGTTGGACTTGGCGTTGTAGCGGACCAGCACCCACACCAGCAGCACCAGAACCAGCACCACGATCAGGCTGATCGTCCACATCAGGATGCCGTCATGAAAGGCCACTATGGAGTCCATGATCGGCGTCACGGAGGGCTGCATGTGATACTGCCCCGGCAAGGCGTAGGCGGGCGTTTGCTGCCCGGCTTCCTGGGCGACTGCCATGCCCGGCACCAAGGCCAGTGCGGCTGCCGTTGCGGCTCCCATCCTCTTCAAGAACTGCCCGGTCACCGAAACCCCCTATCGAATACAGTGCTGCGATCGCATCGGATTGAGGGGGATAACCAGCGGCATAGCTAACGCCGCCCCGACTCAACCTCGGAGCGAAAAACTCGTTCTTGGCACCTAAACCACATCGGCACAGCCGAGTCTATTGCGGCAATGAGGGCCCAACATGCGTCATATTGATCCCCTGCTTCGCCTCACCACCGCCGTAGTTCTTGCTCCAAATGTGCGGGTAAACAGGCGTTTGGTTGACTTGCCGGGCAGGCTGCAGGACACAGGATCGAGCCCGGCCTGGCCCGATTCGGCAGGAGATGTGAGAGAGTGACGTTCAGCCTCAACCGCCTTGCGGCCCGTCTGGGCCTTGCCGCAGCCTTTGCGGCTTCGCTCGTGATCGCCGCCGGCGCCCAGGGCACCGTGCGCGGTGAATACGGCGATTGGCAGATGAGCTGCGACACCCCACCCGGTGCCAGCTTCGAGCAGTGCGCGGTGATCCAGAACGTCGTGTCCGAGGATGAGCCCAATGTCGGGCTGTCGGTGATCGTGCTGCGCACCGCTGATCGCGAAGCGCAGCTCCTGCGCGTGCTCGCCCCGCTCGGCGTGCTGCTGCCCAATGGCCTCGGCCTCAATGTGGATGGCCAGGACATGGGCCGCGTCGCCTTCGTGCGCTGCCTGCCGAACGGCTGCATCGCCGAGGTCATCCTTGATGACAGCCTGATCGAAACCCTCTCGAACGGCGAGGAAGCCATCTTCGTGGTGTTCAAGACTCCCGAGGAAGGCATCGGTATTCCCGTCTCGCTCAATGGCTTCGACGAGGGTTTCGCGCAACTGCCGTGAGGCGCCCATGAGCCAGGATCATCGACAGGCCCCGCGCCGCCGCACTTTGAAGGGTGGCCGCATCGTCATCAACAACGGGTTCTCGACCTTCGAGTGCACGGTGCGCAACCTCTCCGAAACCGGGGCCCGTCTCAAGGTGGCGAGCATCGTCGGCCTGCCAGACAGCTTCGATCTGGTGATGGAGGACGGCACGAAACACGCCTGCCTTGTCGCCTGGAAGAGCGAAACCGAACTCGGCGTCACCTTCGCCTGAAAAAAAGCCGGACACGCGGCAAGTCGCGGTCCGGCAGTCATCAGGAAACGGGACCGGCGGCAAAACCGATCCGGGGATGGCACGCACGCAGCAGGCGTCCGCGCCATAACGAAGCGTTCGGTGGAGGTCGGCCGAAGGCGCGAACTGGTCCTAGAGCCTCGAATTCCGAGCGCGCGCGGCGTTGAGCACCAGCCCGGAACCGCGCCGTTGCTGCAAGGCGCCCATGATGTCCGAGCGACTGATACCGAGATCGCTCAGGCGAGCGTCATCGAGTTCCAGCAAGGCCCCTAGAGCCGCCCGCCGCGCGCGGCCCGCCTGCACGCCGGCAATCCAGCGCCCAAGCGCAGCAATGGGGTTCAGGGGCGTGGCGGCCGCGACTGACCGCTCGCCAAACAGCGAGAGAGCCATGGTAGTCTCCGGGTTGTGCGTGGTCCGGTGAGGGAGCCACCGGGGGGGGGAGCGCCAGTGGACAGCGCTTATGATCTATGAGGTAGGCTCTGGACATCCATTCGTCCAACAAATAGATTTCATTGTTTCGATCAATTCTCGTGATGCTCTGAAATGACCGCTCCGCTTGACCTCGATCAGTTGCAGAGCTTCTGCGCCATCGCCGATTGCGGCAGTTTCACCGAAGCCGCTCGCCGGGTGAACAAGACCCAGTCGGCAGTGTCGATGCAGATCAAGCGGCTGGAGGAACGGCTGGGGCACCCGCTCTTCACGCGTGACGGCCGCAGCGTCACCCTCACAACGCATGGCGAGACACTCTATGCCCGCGCCCGCAAGATGCTGCGGGTCAATGCGGAAATCCTCGACCACTTCTCCGATGGTGATCTTTCCGGCTCCATCCGCTTCGGCGTTCCCGACGACTATGCGGTGCGCCTGCTGCCCGTGATCCTGTCGAGCTTTCAGCGCACCCATCCCCGTATTGCGGTCGACGTGTCCTGCATGGCGTCCGAACAACTGCTCTCGGGCATGCGGGCGGGGCGCTACGACCTGATCGTCTTCACCCAGGGCACCGAACAGAATTACGGCGAACTGTTCCGCACCGAGCGGATGTTCTGGGTCGCCTCGCATGGCGGGCGCGCCCTGGCCAGTGAACCACTGGCGATCGCCTGTGGCCCGCAATGCTGCATCTGGCGCAAGGATGCCATGGAGGCGCTTGAGCGCTCCGGGCGCGACTATCGCGTCGCCTACACCTCGTCCAACGCTACGGCGATCTCGAGCGCCGTGCTGTCAGACCTCGCCGTGGGCTTCCTGCCGGAAAGCGCGCTGCAGCCGGGCATGCGGGTCATCGGTGACGATCAGGGCCTGCCGCGGCTCGGCGATGCGCAGATCGCCCTGATGCGCGCCAGTCACGCCTATGGCGGCATCTATGATGCGCTGGCCAACCACATCGTGCAGTCGATGGGCAATCTCGACGTCCCGCCCGGCTCCCATGCCGAAGCGGCCGAGTAGCCACACCAGAGCTTCGCTAGTCCTCTTGCTGAGCTCGTCGAACCAAGGGGCGGGCGACACCACCGCCGCTTGACCTTGCTCCGTCATTGGCGCACCAGAACAGCATGTCCCAGGTTCTCACCAATGCCGCCGAATACACCGTCAGCGAGATCTCGCAGGCGGTCCGGCGAACGGTGGAAGAAGAGTTCGGCTATGTCCGCGTGCGCGGCGAAATCTCCGGTTTTCGCGGCCAGCACTCATCCGGCCACGCCTACTTCACGCTCAAGGACGAGAGCGCGTCCATCGACGCCGTGGTGTGGAAAACCGCTTTCGCCAAGCTGACCTTCAAGCCGCAGGAAGGGCTGGAGGTTATCGCCACCGGGCGGCTCACCACCTTTCCACGCTCCTCCAAATACCAGATCGTCATCGAGCAGATTCAGCCGGCAGGCGCCGGCGCGCTGATGGCCTTGCTGGAGGAGCGCCGCAAGAAGCTGGCGGCCGAGGGACTGTTCGCGCGTGAACGCAAGCGCCCCCTGCCCTACCTGCCGCGCGTCATCGGCGTCATCACCTCCCCGACCGGGGCGGTGATCCGCGACATTCTCCATCGCCTTGAAGACCGCTTTCCGACGCGCGTTCTTGTGTGGCCGGTGCGCGTCCAGGGCGAGACGTCAGCGGCCGAAGTGGTGGCCGCCATCGAAGGCTTCAACGCACTGGCCCCCGGCGGCAACACACCTCGCCCTGACCTGCTGATCGTTGCGCGCGGCGGCGGCTCGATCGAAGATCTCTGGGGATACAATGACGAAGCCCTGGTGCGCGCGGTTGCCGGAAGCGGCATCCCCGTCATATCGGCCGTGGGGCACGAGACCGATACCACCCTGTGCGACTACGCCGCCGACATGCGGGCCCCCACGCCGACTGCGGCAGCGGAAGCAGCCGTCCCGGTGCGCACGGAACTGGTCGGCTATGTGGACGACCTCGGCGCCCGCCAACGCAACGGCGCCCGGCGTGTCGCCGCAACCGCCCGCGACCGGCTACGCGCCGCCGCCGCCGGGCTGCCGCGTCCGCATGATCTCGTCGCGGCACAGCGGCAGCGGCTGGACCATGCCGCGAGTTCGCTGCTCGCCTGCCTCCGGCATTCGGTGCAGGACCGGCATGTTGCGTTTTCCCGGGTCGCACCGCGCCTCGCGCCGCAACTATTGCAGCGTCGCCGGGCGGAACTGGGTGAGCGCCTTGCCGCATTGTCGCTGCGCAAGGAAGCCGGGGTTCGCAAGACGGTGGAGCAGGCGCGGCTCAGATACGACCCGTGCGCCACGCGAATCGCACCTGAAGTCCTCCGTCTGGTGGAGCGCCGCCGTGCACAATTCCACACCACGGCAGTCAAGCTGACGCCCGGCGCGTTGCGAGCAGACCTCCGCCACGGGCGCAGTGTTCTTGCTCCGCTGGCCGCGCGGCTGAAGGGGGGCATCGACCGCACCATCTCCGACCGGAAGGCGGGCCTCACCCAAGCTGGCAAACTCCTGGACACGCTGAGCTACCGCAGTGTGCTCGCCCGCGGCTATGCGGTAGTCAAGGACATGGACGGCAACCTCGTATACCACCGGGAGGGGCTGGCGCCCGGCGAGGCCTTGGCAGTCGAATTCCATGATGGTGAGGTCGGTGTCACCGTCTCCGGCAGCCCGGTGAACCGGCGGCGAAAGAGCCGGACGGATGAAGGGACGCAGGAAAGCCTCTTTTGATCGGCAGCACCGAGCGCTATATCGGCCGCACCAAAAGGAATGGCGTCATGAACATCTTCGACAAGGGCTTCGCGCCGACCGAGGCCACGGTGCGCTACATGGACGGGGACTATGTCGTGCTGAAGCCCGGCGCCTTCGTGCGCTGCGCCATCACCGGCAAGCCAATCGCGCTTGATGAACTGTTCTACTGGAGTGTCGACCGGCAGGAGCCCTATGCCGACGCCGAGGCTGCCCACACGGCCTTCGAGCGCTACGGCCGCGGAGCCTGAACGTGGCGGAATCGTCCGTCCGCCCGCGTTTTCTGATTATCTCGAACGGTCATGGTGAGGATGCAATAGCCGCTCAGATCGCGGCGCGCCTCACCGGTGACGTCATGGTCGAAGCTTACCCGATGATCGGATCGGGCAATGCCTATTCCAGCGTGTGCCCCGTCGTCGGCCCGCGGGCAACGCTTGCCTCAGAAGGCTGGCGCAACGTCAAGGGCTCGCTGCGAAAGGACCTTGCCTCGGGCGGGCTCGCCACCATTCCGCCTGCGCTGCGCTTCCTGCGCCGGATACGTGGCAAATACGACAGGGTGATCATTGTCGGCGACATGGTGGGGGTGCTGGCGTGCCTCGCCACCGGTCACCGCAACCTCTTCTATATCGATGTCTACAAAACCGGCGCTGCTCGCCTTTATTCGGGCCTGGAACGCTGGGCGATCCGGAAGGGCTGCAGCACGGTGTTCTGCCGGGCCCCGAACCTGGCGCAACTGCTCGCCGCCGACGGCGTCGATGCGCGTTCCGCCGGCAACGTGATGATGGATACCATCCCGCACGGCGATTATGACGCGGCGAGCCGACGCCAGCGCCCATTCGCCGTAACGCTTCTGCCGGGCAGCCGCGCCCTAACCTCCGAGAGTTTCACCCTGCAGGTCGAGGCGATCCGCGGTCTACCGGCGGAACTGCGCCCCGATGTTTTCCTCGCCGTCGCCGGCAGTGTCAGCGTGGACGACCTGGCTCGCGCCGGCGGTCTTACGCGGACGTCCATGCTGTCGGCGGAGCCCGGCGATATCGGCCAACTCACCGACGGCGAGTTCACCATCCACATGGTTCGGGGTTCGGCGATGGGCAACCTCCTGGAGGAATCCGACCTGGTGTTAAGCCAGGCCGGTACCGCAACGGTGCAGGCGCTGGGCCTCGGCCGTCCAGTCATCACCTTCATCAATCCGCGCGATCGCCGCTCCCGCTTCGAGGACGAGCAGCGGATGTTCGGTGACGCGCGCATGGTGGTGGAGGCGGACCCGGCCAAGGTGCGCGACGCGCTGCAGGGGCTGCTCACCGATTCCTCGGAGCGCTTCCGCCTGGCCGCTCTCGGCCGGGAACGCATCGGCGGCCCGGGCGCGATCAACGCGATCCTGGCCGCCCTCCTGAACTAAGGTTGTGACTTACCGGTTTCGGGGTCGAGCAGCCGGTGCAGATGCACGATGAAGTAGCGGGTCTCGGCACTGTCGACGGTCATCTGCGCCTTGCGCTTCCACGCATCATAGGCCGAGGCATAGTTCGGGTAGAGGCCCACGATGTCGACCTTGTCGAGGTCGTCGAAGGTGACACCGTCGAGGCTCGACAGCTCACCGCCGATCACGAGATGGAGCAATTGCTTCTGGTTTTCGGTCGAAGCCGCCATGGCCTGGTCCTTTCTATGAAATAGCCAAGTCTGCGTCGCTCGTCTCGGGACATCCGTAGACATCGATCAGCGCCGCGTGGACGACGGGTTTTAGGCTCATGTCGCTCAGCGCGGCAAGCGCCCCGTGGCGCACATCTCGTTTGTTGAATCGCGGGGTCCCGCTGCAGACATCGGCAAACTCCACGCCGGACGCTGCGAGGATCAGCGCCGCCGCCGCGATGTCCCAATCCTGGCTGCCGCGGCGCACCGCCAGCCCGTCGAGCCGGCCGGTCGCGACCTGCACCAGCCGATAGGCAAGCGAGGAGTAGACCGGCCCGCGGGTATAGTTGAGCCCCGCCTTCTGCATCTGCTGGTGCACCGCTCCTGGCGCGGGGATCAATGGCAGTGTCCCGGCCCGGCGGCTGCGGCGCAAGGGCTGGCCGTTGAGCCGCCCCGTGCCACCGGCGACCGCGTCATAGAGCTCGTCGCGCACCGGAGCATAGACTACCCCCGCCACGGGCACCCCGTCCTCAACCACGGCGAGGCAAATGGTCCAGCTATCCTCTCCCCTGAGAAATCCGCTGGTGCCATCGATCGGATCGACCACGAACACCCGCCGGCACGTGAGCCGGCTGGGGTTGTCGACGGTCTCCTCGCTGAGCCAGCCATAGTCGGGCCGGGCACTGAGCAGGGTTGCTGCAAGGTAACGGTCCACGAGAATGTCGACCTCGCTGACGGGCGTGGCATTCTCCTTTTTCCAGCTCTTCACATCCTGGCGGAAATAGCCGGCCGCGATGATGCCCGCTGCGACCGCGGCGGAGCGGAGCAGGTCGAGATCCTCGGTATAGCTGGTGGAAACATCAAGCATCGGCGGGCCCTTTTAGGCCCGGCTCCCCCTGCGGGCAAGCGGGCGAAGCGACACTGTCGCGCGACATCGCAGTTAATCGCTTCCTACACCGAGTCAGCACCCGCTAACCCTTCGCGGAAACAAGATAAACTTAACCGAACCGATTAAGGCCACGGGTAAGGCGGGGCGCTATCGTGAGGCTCATAAAGCAGGGCGCAAAAGCTCTCGAAGTTGACAGGAAGGCGAGTTTCAAATGCATCATGGCGTTGCGATGGAAGGAGCAGCAGTTGTGTTGGCGTTCCCGCGCCGCGACCTGGCGGAACGCCGGTTCGTGGCTGCCAACGACAACGGTCCGCGTGATCCGGTTAAGACCGTGACCATCCGGCGCGTCCTCGAGCAGAGCGGCATTGCCATCAAGA
>JAEZFJ010000187.1 GCA_023437755.1 Pseudomonadota bacterium | reverse complement strand
AAGACCACCGACGTGGTCAAGGAAGGCGACAAGGTCTGGGTCAAGCTCCTCGGCTTCGACGAGCGCGGCAAGGTCCGCCTGTCGATGAAGGTTCTGGACCAGGCCACCGGCCAGGAAATCGCCAAGTAAGAAGACGCCGCCGAGTAAGCGGTTCGAGACTGAAAAGGCCCGGAGCGATCCGGGCCTTTTGCTGTTCGGGGGAGGTATGCCATGGCGGGATTGCTGTTCATCCACAGCTGTGCTGCCGCAAGCGACCCTCCACGTGCTGCCCGGCGCCGATCATGAAGCCGCCGGCGCGGCCCCCGGCGTCGCCGACGCGGTGGCGGCGCTGCTCGGGCCCTGACGCCAGAGTTCAGACGGCGCGCACCAGGTTCGAGGTGACGGCCTTGGCCGCCGAGCTGGTGGTGGCCTGCCCACCCAGGTCCGGGGTCCGCGTAGCCGGGTTGGCAAGGCACTCCATCAGGGCCGCCCGGATCAGGCCGGCGGCCCTCTGCAACTCTGCCCGCCCCGAGCGCTCACCCAGGTGATCCAGCAACAGCGCGACCGACAGGATCATCGAGGAGGGATTGGCGAGACCCCTGCCGGCAATGTCGAGAGCCGAGCCGTGACTTGCCTGCGCCATGGCATGGCGGTCGCCGTGATTGAGAGACCCGGCGAGCCCCAGCCCGCCCGACAGTTCCGCCGCCTCGTTGGAGAGAATGTCGCCGAACAGATTGGTGGTGACCAGCACATCATAGCCACCGCGATCGCGCACCAGCCTGGCGGCGACCGCATCCACCAGTTGCTCTTCATAGACGATGTCGGGATTGCCGGCCGCAACGGCCCTGCACTCGCGCAGGAACAGCCCGTCGGTGATCTTGAGCACATTGGACTTGTTGACCGCCGTCACTTTGCCGCGCCGGTGCCGCGCCAGCGCGAAGGCTCGTTCGGCGATCCGGCGGGAGGCTCCGGCCGTGATCTTGCGGATCGCGAAGGCGCTGTCCCAGTCAGGGGCGAACTCACCACTCCCCGCCTGCATGGTACGCACCGCGTAGAACCCCTCGGTGTTCTCGCGCACGATCACCAGATCCATGCCAGGACAGGCGGCATCGAGTCCCGCCGGAGACCGGCTGGGGCGGATATTGGCATAGAGGTCGAGCGCCAGGCGCAGGGTCGCCGAGGCATTGATGCCCGCTGGACCGAGGGAGGCGTAGTCCGCCGTCGACAACGGCCCAAGGATGATGCCGTCGGCCTCCGCTGCCGCCTGCCGGCTCGCCTCGGGGAAGGTGGAGCCGTGGTCACGCAGCGCCTCCAGACCGCAGGGATGCGTCCGAACATCGAGACCCAGTTGCATGCCCCTGGTGACCGTGGCGAGCGCTTCTAGCGCGGCGGTTACGACCTCGGGGCCGATCCCGTCGCCAGGGAACGCCGCCAGCTTCATGCCCGAGCCTACACCTTGCGTGCCGCGTGGTTGCGCACCAGCGACACGATCCGGGCCGATATCGCCTGGTGCGCCTGGTAGGTCTGGGCGCCGACATGGGGTGCCAGCACCACATTTGGCAGGTCATAAAGCGGGTCATGCTCCGGCTTGCCTTCGAGGTAGTGGACATCAAGGCCCGCCGCTGCGAGCCGGGCCGTGACCAGTGCCTTCAGCAGGCAATCGCGATCGACCACCGTGGCGCGCGCCGTGTTGATCAGGATGGCCCCGGGCCGGATGGCGGAAAACTCGCGCTCGGCGAGCAAGCCCATGGTGCCTTGCGACAGCGGCACATGCAGGGAAACGACGTCCACCGCGCCGAGCAGCCCTGCCAGTGTGTCGTGCTGCCTCGCTCCGATTCTTGCGGCCAACCCGGCCTTCTCCCTCGCGTCGGGGCTCCGGTCCCAGAAAGACACCTGCGCGCCCAGGGCCGCGGCCCGGGCGGCATAGGCGCGCCCGATGCGACCGAACCCGACCACGCCGACATGTCGGGAGGCCATGGTGCTCCCAACGAAACCCGCCTTGCTGGCCCAATCTCGCCGCCGCACGGCGCCGTCGAACGCCACCAGGTTGCGCAGGCAACAGAGGGTGAGCGCCAGCGCGAGGTCGGCAACGCTGTCTTCCGATCCACCGGTTGCCTGTACGGCGATGCCACGAGCCATGGCGGCGGCGACATCAATGGTGTCGACCCCGGCCCCGGCCTTGATCACAAGGCGCAGCGACGGCAGGCGCGCCAATACCGACCCGTCGACCCGCAGTTTGCCGCGGGTGACGAGGACTTCGGCCGATGCGAGCTCGGGGGCAGCGGCGTCCTCATAGGAGCCGACGGGCATGAGCTTGCTGAGCTCAGGAACGAGGTCGGCAGTGAATTGCCCGCTGAGAAGGATCATGCGACGGCGCTTTCGTGCGGAACTGGAGCGGGTGCGAGCCCATGGACCGCGTCGGAGGCCGCCATGGCCCCGGCTGCGTCGAGCGGCGTTCCCGCCACGGCCTGCAGGGCGTCGAGTGTTTCCGGGACGACGATCGACTCCATGTGGATGCCGGCAAACAACGCGACCTCCCGGTCCCGCACGGAGACGGCTTCTCGCCACACCAGCACGCTGGGGCAATCGCCGCGCGGGCTGGTCGGTATCGCTCGCCGCAGGTCGTGGAGCGACCCCGAGCCTCCGCTGGGCAGGATGGTGCGAGGAGACCGGGCAAGCCGGTCGTGGACTTCGTCGGCTGAAACATCCCCGCGCATTTCAACGAACAGGGCAGCGAGATGTCCGCAATTCACCGAAGCGCTTGCTGCGAGGGTGACGATATCCAGTTGTGGCAAGAAGTGCCGGACGTCTTGCCCGTGGTGCGACAGCCCCGCTCCGGCCGTCAGGTCGTTCACCACTCCCTTGAAGGCCTTGTCCGGATCGGTCGCCGAGCGCGTGATGACGGCACGAAAACGCGCGATCTCTTCCGAGCCGCCCAGAGCTGTCGCCAGCCGCACCAGAGCCGTGGTGTTGCAACTGGGGATCCGCACCGAGCGGGCTCGGCGGGCAGCGTCGAACCCGATGCCGCAACAATATTCGGCCTCCGCCAGTCCATCCGCCTCACCTCCTTGGTAGATCACCCGCACCCCGGCGGCTCGGTAGAGCGGCTCGAGGGTTCCGCCGACGCCCCGCGGCGTGCAGTCGAGAACGACGTCCACCTCGCCCAGCATGGCCGCGACGGCGCCCCGATCCGACCCGTGTTGCGCGTGATGCACCCGGGTACCACCGGCCGCCAGCCGCGCCAGGCCGGGTTGCGGCCGGCGCGTTGCGACAGCGGTAAGGTGAATGCCGGGCAGGTCGGGCACTGCGGCGGCCAGCCTGCGGCCGATGGTGCCGTAGCCGACCAGACCCACCCGAATCTCGGAAACGTCGCGAGTCATGGCCGGTACCCGATGCTTTTCCACGCCTCGGCAAGCGCGCCCGGTCGGTGCTGCGCGGGTGCCGCCGCTCGATCCCCGATTGTGTCGGCAAGCGCCAGGATCGTTGACGCTTCCGTCGCCGCCAGCCACCCCTTGATGTTGCCGCCGGCGGGCCTGCAGGCCATCACCACCGGAAGCGGGAACAGGCCCGAGGCCCAGCCTTGGTCCAGCAAGGCTTCGCACAACTGGGCCGTGTCGCGGAAATCGACATCAGGAGGCGGCACGCTCAAATCCTCGGAGCGACGCAGGGCTTGATTTACCTCGCTGGGCTCGTGCCAATGGCTCGGCTTCAGCGTTGCGAGCAACACCCAGCAGCGGCTGTGTCCAACAGTGACGATGTCGAGGTCACCAGCACTTCCGTCGGAGACCGCAACCGTATCGATCATCCCGGTGTCAACGGGCGAAGCATACCGCCCGACCGGTGCGATCACCGTCGCCGCGGCCTCCGCACCGAATATGGCGGTGAAGGTGCTGAGCGCGATCTCCGGTGGCGATGGCACGACGAACACACCGGCCTCGCCCGGCGTTGGGCTGTGGCCCACCGGTCGTCCGAAGTTGGTCGCGATGAGCCGCGATCCACCGCAGTCGATTTCGAGGTGCTCACCGTCGATTTCGACCAGCTCTGCGGGCCAGCCCACCTCGCGCGCCAGCCGGACGGCGGCATTGGCGACGAACTCGCGCCAATACTCGCTCGGCCGGGGCGGCTTGCTGAAATGCAGCACGGTCAGGCCGCCTCGGTGCTGTCGCCGCGGCGAGCGGCAACGACCCGGCGGTCGATCTCGGCGATGGCATCCACCTCGGCGGTATATCCCACCTCGTCGAATAGCTGCTTCGTCGAGGTCAGGGCGAGTTCGATCTCCGTCGAGCGGTCGTTGACGAGGATCGAGGCGCAGGTCGTCTTCATGGCGTGGTGGGCAGCGCGCAACTGGTGGTTGGCGTAGATCACGCCCTGCACGCCGTGCTCGAACAGCGTCTCGGCATGCGCCACATGGTAGGTGGTTGGCACGCAGAAGATCGGCTGCCGGTGCCCCAGCGCCCGGAAGCGCTTGCAGAACTCGGCAATCTCGCTCGCGTCCTTGTGTTTGGAGTGGATCATTATCCCGTCAACACCTGCCTGCGGCTCGGCGGCAATCCTCAGCGTCATTCTGGTCTATGTGCAGGAACTGCTGCCCGACAACCCGGGGCTTGGAACCTCGCTGATGACCGTCACCAGCTTCCTCGGCTCTGCCTTCTCGGGACTGGTCTTCGGTCTGTGGGGACGCGATGGCGCCTATCAGGACCTGGCGCTGGTTGGCGCCTGCATGGCCGTGGTCGGCGCTTTGGCGATCGGCCTTGTCGATCGGGAGCGGAAGCGGGCAGGCTAGCCGTTCCCCCAATGGGCTCCGAGCCCATCTCCCCGGTCAACCGCGCTGCGTCTGCTCTGCCACTCCCGCCGGCAGCCAGCTCGCCAGCAGCGGGAGCTTGCCCGTGTCGAGCTTGGGCGTCAGTACTACCATGGCAAGCAGCAGCAGCAGGTACCAGGGGCGAAGCAGCGGCCGGCGGCGGCGACGCAGGTGCGAGGGCACGGAGCGCATCAGTAGCCGGCCCCGGAGCGCCTGCGGCTCATGCGATAGGTGTCGAGATCGATGATCTGGGCCCGGCTGACGCCGATATCGGCCAGCAGGTGATCGCTGAGTTCGGCAAGTTGCAGGTGTGTCTGGCGCTGGCGGCGCCTCAGGCGCCAGGAATCGAGAAACTCGAGCATGATGGTCTCCAGGAACGTGTGTGGCGCTGATCTAAGGCCGGCTCCGGTCTGCCGCCCCACCCGTTTGAGGGGCACCGTCGCGAAACGCATCCCGTGCTCCGCCGCGCAAAGAAGTGCCGCCCGGCAGGGCCAGGCTGCGAGGGAGGTCAGGAAGTGGGAAGCGCCGGTACGTCGGGAGGTCAGGAGCCAGCGCCACCGGTCGCGGTGCTGTTAACGCCTTGTTCATCTGCCGGCCCCACGTGTTCGCGTGGGGGGTGCGAATTCTTCCGGCGGCCAAGCTCAGCTCCCACCAGCGCAGCCATCATGCCGAGCACCATCATTCCGAGGCCAACCACCAGCGTGGTGCCCGCGCCGAACAACTCGAAGCTGATCACTGAAGCGCCGATCAGCACGTAGATGCCGAGCGGCAGGTCGCGATGGTGGGACATGGATGGATCCAGAACGTGTGCCGGTCACGGCAGTGGCCGCAGTATTGGCACCTCAAGACCATGGGTGGCACCGCCGCGTCGCCACCCAAACGAGTGGTTGATCAGCGCGGGGCAGTAGAGCCTGCCCTGAAGACATATGTTTTCTGCCGTGTCCCCACCCGAACAGGTAAAATCGTACCAACGGTGCGTTTTTCTGCTTGGCGTCGCTGGACCAGCGAAAATATTGAGCGCCAATATACGGTGGAAGCCTGGGGGAGCGCCGGGCCGGAGGGGCGACACTCAAGATGCCGAGTGGCAGGTCAGGTGCGGGTGTGCTGAGCGCCGGTTGGCGATGGCGGGCGGCCGCGCTGCTGCTTGCCCTTCCGGCGGCGGCATCGCTTGCAGCCGAACCGTTGCCGCCGCCGACGGGACCCGTGATCCTGGTGGTGAGTGGCGCGGTGGACGTCACCAATTCCGCGCGCGGCGCCGAGTTCGACCGCGACATGCTCTATGCGCTGGGGCTCACTGAGATCAGCACCACCACCGCCTGGACCGATGGCGTGCAGCACTTCGAGGGCGTGCTGCTGCGCGATGTGCTGGAGCGGGTCGGCGCCGCGGGCACCACCATCACCGGGCTTGCCCTCAACGACTATCGCGCGCCCATCCCTTTCGAGGAGGCCGCGCTTTATGATGTGCTGCTCGCCGCGGTCATGAACGGCAACGAGATGCAGGTGCGTGACCGTGGTCCCCTGTGGATCGTCTACCCCCGTGACGCCCATCGCGAACTTCAGGAGCCGCTCTACAACGACCGCTGGGTCTGGCAGTTGCGCGAGCTGCAGGTCCAATGAACGTCCGGCCGTGGATGACCCGGCGTTTCCTCGTCGCGCTTTTGGCCATGACCATCCTGTTCGCGCTGCTGGTCGCGGCAACGCTGCGCCTGCTCTCGAGCGAAAACGCCACCGCCGATTACATCACCGAGGACATGGTGTGGCTGTCGAGCCAGGGCCAGTACGAAGCGGTCCGCTTCGCCGATGCGGTGCGCGGCTACCGCCAGGGAGAAACGGCGCGTGAGGAGGTGCAGCTGCTGCTCGACCTGATGAGCAGCCGCATCGCGGTGCTTGAGCAGGGCGAACCGTACCGGCAGTTGCAGGGGCTCGGTTACGCCGGGGAGCTGGATGAGTTCCGCCTTGTGGTCGACGACGCCCAGGGGGTGCTGCCCACCCTCGACCCCGGCGATCGCGTCGCCATCGCCGCGCTCCACGAACGGGCGCTGGTGCTGGCCGCTTCGCTCCGCGACGTCGCCAATGCCGCCCTGTTCAGCAAGCGGCAACGCGATGCCGTCGTCCGGGAGCAGCGTCGCCATACCCTGTTCGAAGTGCTGGCGACACTGGTGGCCACCATGGCCGCGGGGCTCTTGCTCGCCGGTATCCTCGTCGGCGAACACGGCAAGATGGTTCGCGCCGAAGCAGCGCTCGAACGCGAGCGACAGGTGTCGCGGCTGCACCGCGCCTTTATTTCGGTGGTGTCGCACCAGTTCCGGACTCCCCTTGCCATCATCGACGCCAGCGCCCAGCGCATGGTGCGCCGCGGTTCGCTGATGAACGAGGACGAGATTTCCTCCCGGGCCGAGAAGATCCGCGCAGCCTGCCTGCGCCTCACCAGGCTGATGGAAAGCACCCTCAACGCCGCGCGGCTGGAGGAAGGCGAGATCACGCTGAACCTGCGCGCCTGCGACCTCGAAAGCTTGCTGCGAAGCGTCTGTGACAGTCAGCCTGAGCAAGATCAGCGCCGGATCCACCTTCAGATCGAAAACCTGCCCCGCGCCATCGAGGCCGACAACACCCTGCTGGAGCAGGCGGTGCAGAACCTCGTTTCCAACGCGCTCAAGTATTCGCCCGCCGGCAGCCCGGTGACTGTTCACGCCACTCGGGTGGGCGGCGACATCGTCATCGAAGTTGCAGATCAAGGCGTCGGCGTGCCGGAGGATGAACTCGGCTCGCTGTTCCGCCGCTTCTATCGCGCTCGCACCGCGGAGGGCATTCCCGGCACCGGCATCGGCCTCAGCTTCGCCGCCCAGATCATGGATCTGCATCAGGGCCGGATCGAGGTGAACAGCGCCGAAGGCCGCGGCTCGACCTTTATCC
>JAEZFJ010000146.1 GCA_023437755.1 Pseudomonadota bacterium | reverse complement strand
TACGTGCTGAGCTCCATCGGGCACCGCACGCCCTCGGGAATGTAGACGAAGGAGCCATCAGTGAAGACCGCCGAATTCAGCGTCGCATAGTAGTTGTCGCTGACCGGGACCACCGAGCCGATATACTTCTGCACCAGCTCGGGGTGCTCACGCACCGCCTCGGAGATCGAGCAGAAGATGATGCCCTGCTTGGCCAGTTCCTCGCGGAAGGTGGTGACTACCGAGACCGAGTCGAACACTGCGTCGATCGCCACATTGCCCTGGTACGGGGCAGTCGCGCCTTCGACACCGGCGAGGATCGCCTGTTCCTTGAGCGGAATGCCGAGCTTCTCATAGGTGCGCAGCAGTTCAGGATCGACCTCATCGAGGCTCTTCGGGCCCTTGGTCGACTTCGGCGCCGCATAGTAGCTGATCGACTGGAAGTCGATCTTCGGGTAGCTCACCTTGGCCCAGCTCGGCTCCTCCATGGTCTGCCAGCGGCGGAAGGCTTCCAGCCGCCAGTCGAGCATCCACTCGGGTTCGTTCTTCTTGGACGAGATCAGCCGGACGATGTCCTCGTTCAACCCGATCGGTGCCACGTCGGATTCGATCTCTGTCTCGAAGCCGTACTTGTACTTGTCCACATCGAGGGCCAGGACGGAGTCCACCGTCGCGCGGTCGATGTTTTCCTTGAGGGTCGGGATATCGTAGTCGGCCATTCGGCTCTCCTTTGGTCCCGCATGGGTCAAGGCCATGCGCGATCGACAGTCGGATGCGGCGGCTTACGCTGCCTCTCCTCGCCGCGCCCGCTGGCGCAGGAGGATGGTTTCATATGCGGCGAGAAAGGCATCAGCCTCCTCCGCCGCCGAGTTCCAGCCGAAGCTGACGCGCAGGGCGCAGGCTGCCAGTTCCGGCGCCACGCCCATGGCGGCCAGCACGTGGCTCGGCCCCACCTTGCCCGACGAACAGGCTGACCCCGAGGAAACAGAAATCCCCGCCAGGTCCAGGGCCATCATCGCCGTCGCACTGCTGACGCCCGGCACGGCGAAACCGACCACATTGCCGACCCGCTCGACCGCGGCGCCGAAGATCACCACTTCGGGCGCCATGCGTCTTAACCCGGCTTCCGTCCGTTCGACCAGCGCCCGCATGGCCTCGGCATTGCAGCTCTTCGCCGCCGCGGCCGCACCGAACCCGGCGATCAACGCCGCCGATTCCGTGCCGCCCCTGCGGCCGAGTTCCTGCCCGCCGCCCGGGATCAGCCGCACCGTGTCGGCATGCGACTTCACCAGCAGCGCGCCCACGCCGGCAGGTCCGCCGATCTTGTGGGCGCTCACCGCCATCATGTCGGGTGCCGAAGCCGCAAAATCCAGAGGGACGCGGCCAAACGCCTGCACCGCATCGACCACGAGCGTGTGAGGCGTCGGGCCGACCAGCGCATTGATCTCGGCCATCGGCTGAACCACCCCGGTCTCGTTGTTCACCCAGTGAACCGCAACCAGCAGGTTACCTTCGGCCGCGGCAAACGCAGCGCGCAACTGCGCCAGATCAATCCGGCCGTCGCTGTCCAGCCCGACGGTCGTCACCGGCAGCCCGGTTGCAGAAGCAGCGCTCAGCACGGCCGCATGCTCGCCTGCCGTCATCAGAACGCCGGCACAATTGAACGCTTTCGTGCCACCAACGATGGCCTGCGTCAGCGCCTCGGTGGCCGAGCCGGTGAATACCACCTGCCCGCGCTCGGCTCCGGCGAGCTGGGCCACCTGCCCACGCGCCGTGTCGATCAGGCCCCTCAGCGCCCGCCCGTGCCCGTGCACGGACGAGGGGTTTCCGACCAGCTCCAGCGCTTCGACCACGGCCGCTCGCGCCACCGGCAACAGCGGCGACGCGGCATTATGATCGAGATAGATCGCGGGTCTGGTCATGGGTTCCCGTCGGCTCAGCGCCAAACTTCTTGAAATCTGCCGCCCAACCTCATTACAAGGGGCGCTCTCACGGCCCCTTTAGCAGGAGCCGCAACCAAGTTTCGAATTATTCTAAACTGGTTTTTCGAACCATGTTTTAGAAAGCGGGACGGGCCGAGTCAAGCTGCGCGCCGGCATGGCTGGGCCCCGATATCCTGCACAACAGAGCCGAAATGGCCGGAAGTACGAGACCATGCCAGAAGTGATCTTCAACGGCCCCGAGGGGCGCCTGGAAGGCCGGTACCAGCCGGGCAAGGAACCCAACGCGCCCATCGCCATCGTGCTGCACCCGCATCCGCAGTTCGGCGGCACGATGAACAATCAGATCGTCTACAACCTGTTCTACATGTTCGCCGAACGCGGCTTCTCGGTGCTGCGCTTCAACTCGCGCGGCGTCGGCCGCTCGCAGGGCATGTTCTACCACGGCATCGGCGAACTCTCCGACGCTGCCGCCGCGCTGGACTGGCTGCAGCTGATCAACCGCGAGTCTCGCGGCTGCTGGATCGCCGGCTTCTCCTTCGGCGCCTGGATCGGCATGCAGTTGCTGATGCGTCGCCCCGAGGTCGAAGGCTTCATCTCCGTCGCCCCGCCCGAAAACCTCTACGACTTCTCCTTCCTTGCCCCCTGCCCCTCCTCGGGTCTCATCATCCATGGCGACAAGGACCGCGTGGCACCGCCGCAGTCGGTCCAGAAGCTGGTGGACAAGCTGAAGACCCAGAAGGGCATCACCATCGAGCAGCAGATCGTCGAGGGCGCCAACCACTTCTTCGACGGCGAAGGCAAGATCGACGAGCTCACCGGCCGCTGCGCCGACTATCTCGACCGTCGCCGGCAGGAGATCGCCGCCGGCGGCGGGCGCTGAACTCAAGGGCGCGTCTGACTGCGATCATTCGGAAGGGACCTCATCCTGAGCTCGTCGAAGGACGAGGTCCCGAGTGCACCGACCTCGTGGTTCGACAGGCTCACCATGAGGTCTCCTCAGCCTCAGTGGTTCACATGTCTCAGTTCAAATCCGAATTCCTCCGCACGCTCGATGAGCGCGGCTTCATTCACCAGATCTCCGACCCGGAGGGTCTGGACCAGCTCTTCGCCACCGAGACGGTGTCGGCCTATATCGGCTTCGACCCCACCGCCTCTTCGCTGCACGTCGGCAGCCTCATCCAGATCATGATGCTGCACTGGTTGCAGAAGACCGGCCACCGCGCCGTCGCCCTGATGGGTGGCGGCACCGGCATGGTGGGCGATCCGTCCTTCAAGGACGAAGCCCGCAAGCTGATGACGGTCGATACGATCCAAGCCAACATCGACGGTATCAAGCAGGTCTTCTCGAACTACCTGGAGTTCGGCGAAGGCCCGTCCCACGCCCTGATGCTCAACAACGCCGAGTGGCTGCTGCCGCTCAACTACCTCGAATTCCTTCGCGACGTCGGCCAGCACTTTTCGGTCAACCGTATGCTGAGCTTCGATTCGGTGAAGCAGCGGCTGGACCGGGAGCAGTCTCTGAGCTTCCTTGAGTTCAACTACATGATCCTGCAGGCCTACGACTTCGTGGAGCTGAACAAGCGCTATGGCGTCCGCCTGCAGATGGGCGGCTCGGACCAGTGGGGCAACATCGTCAACGGCATCGATCTCGGCCACCGGATGGATACGCCGCAGCTTTACGCGCTGACATCGCCGCTGCTCACCACGGCCTCGGGCCAGAAAATGGGCAAGTCGATGAACGGCGCGATCTGGCTCAATCCCGATCTGCTGTCCGCTTATGACTTCTGGCAGTACTGGCGGAACACCGAGGACGCCGACGTCGAGCGTTTCCTCAAGCTGTACACCACCCTGCCGCTGGACGAGATCGCGCGCGTCGTCGCCGGTGACATCAACGAGGCCAAGAAGCGCCTCGCCACTGAGGTCACCGCCATGATCCGCGGCCGCGCCGCAGCTGAAGAAGCTGCGGCCACCGCCCGCGCCACCTTCGAAACCGGCGCGCTGGATCTGTCACTGCCCACCGCGACCGTGACCCACGCTGAGCTCAACAGCGGCATCGGCATCCTGACGGCGCTGGTTACCGCCGGCCTTGCCGCTTCCAACGGCGAAGCCCGGCGCCACGTGCAGTCCGGCGCGGTGCGCGTCAACGACGCCGTGATCGACGATGACCGGCTGATGCTGGCCGAGAACGCCCTCCTTGCGGAGGGCGTGATCAAGCTGTCGGTCGGCAAGAAGCGGCACGCGCTGCTCAAGCCCGCCTGAGGCTCAGCGCGTCACCAGCACCGGGATCTTGGTCTGGGCGAGCACATTGTTGGTCTGGCTGCCCAGCAGCAGCCGGCCCAGCCCGCGCCGCCCGTGGGAGGCCATGACGATGAGGTTCGCACCGATCTCACCCGCCACCTGCACGATACCGTCGGCAGGATAGACGCCTTCGACCAGCCTGGTGGAAGCGGTCACGCCGAAGGCTTCCGCGCGAGCCTTCGCTTCGGCGAGAACCGTTTCCGCCTGGGACTTCTGCGCCTCGATGAGTTCCGGAATGGGGCTGTAGCCCACCCCGGCCGCCGCTGCATATCCGGCCCCGACGACTGTGGCGGGCTCGGTCACGGTGACGATGGTAACGGCGGCGTCGAACCGCTTCGCCAGCTCGCAGCCCTGCTCCAGGGCCTTGGTTGCCAGTTCCGAGCCGTCGGTCGCGATGAGGATCGTCGAATACACTTGCGCCTCCATGGTTGTGCACCAAGCACTCCCATGAACAGCTAGGCCACACCTTGATCCGGATCAACCGCCGCTACTGCTCCGGCGGCAACTCCCGGGCCCGGAACTCGAACAGTTCGCGGAACGCACCCGGCACCAGTGCGGACAACGGGTTGATCTGGAACCGCGGATTGTCGAGCGGGCCGCGCACCGCAAAGGTCACGCCCAGCAGGCCCTCCCCGTCGCGGCCGCCGAGCAGTGGACCCAGCAGCGGGATCTGCTGGAACGCATTGTTGAGCCCGAACAGCGGCACATAGGTCCCGGTCAGGTCGTATTGACGCTGGTTGGTGTAGATGAAGCCGCGCATCGTGCCTCCGACCATGTCGCCAGAGACCATGGCGTTGGTGACCTCGACGCGATCGCTGCTGCGCTGGAAGTCCACCTGCGCCGCATCGAAATCGAGCCGGTTCTGCTGCGCGATGGCGGCGCGGGAGTTGGAGTGGTTGCCCAGCACCTCCCGGACATTGGTTTCGTCGACCACGGAGAAGTTGCGCATGACCAACCGCCCCGCCTCGACATCGGCTTCCCGGTCCGTTGTCAGCACCAGATTGCCCGCGCCACCCGCGAGTTGAGAATAGACGCCGAGGAAGCGCAGCACCGTGCCAGCGTCGTTGAAGGCGACGCTCATGGTCCGGCCGCGCGGCGCCGGATTGGTGGTGATGGAGATGCCGTTGCCCTCGCTGAACTGCGCGGCGAGCGTTGCCCGCTCCAGGTTGGAGCCGCGCAAGCGCAGGTGGAGGTCAACGTTGAACGCGGTGGTCGCATAATACCCTAGCGCGCGATCCAATTGGACATCGAGCGCGATGGTCTGTTCGAACTGGGTCGCCTGCACGCCGCCCGCGCCTTCGCCGAGCCCGAAGAACCGTTTCAGCATCGGCTTGAGGTCCAGTTGCGAACCGGTGATCTGGACGGCGTAGCCATTCTGATTCGGGGTCAGCGACAGTTGCGCATTGTCGCCACCGCTCAGTCCGAACTGACTCAGGCGCCCCGATTTCAGACCCTCGGTGGCATGGTAATCGATCTCCCCGACGGCGCGCACCTTGCCGAAGGACAGGTCGACATTGGTCAGCTTCGTCAGCTCGCCATCCTGCTTGATGGTGGCGTTCAGCACCCCGGGCGTTCCGGCTGCCTTGGTGATGCCGAGATCGGAAATGGTCAGCCCTGCCGCGGCCAGATCGATCGACATCTGCAGGCTGCCGTCAGGCATCGGCTGCGCGACGAACCGCACCTGACCCGACAGGAACTCCGACGCATCGAACCCCATCTGCGCCAGGTCGGCGACCGCAATCGTCGAGGCCAGTCTGAAGGTCGGATCGGTCTCCGGGGTTCCGGTGATCTCGACCTCCGCCGGCATGCCGTCGATCTCGGCCGTGCCGCCGAGATGGTAGCCTTCCTGCGACGCACTGAAGGCCAGTTGCCCATTGGCGATGGTGCGATCCTGAATGGGCTCGCTGCTGGCGAAGTCGCGCACCGTCCCATTGAGCACATAGTCGATGTCCATGGCCTCACCGGCGGCTTCGTCACCGATCCCGATGGTCGCTACCAGTCCCAGGTCGATCGAGCCGGTGATCGCCGCGAGGTCGATTGGCAGTTGCGCGCCGGCCAATGCGTCGGGCTGCTGCGCCTCCACCAACGCCACCAGTGCCGGTATTGGCGCAGCGATGTCGCCGGAGATCTCGACGATGCTTTCCTCGGGCTGCGAGTAGTCCATCACCAGCGCCGGATTGCGCACCGCGATGTTGCCATTGGCCGTGGGCACCGTGCCCCCGCTCGCGGCCACCGTCATGCCGCCATCATCGACGAGAAAGCGGGTCTCCCCGTCAAGGTGGATAGGCTCCATGTCCGGCGTCGCCCTGACCGCAACCCCGGTGCCGATGATCTCGATCTGCATGGCGTCTTCCGGGATCGGCTTGTCCTCGCCGTCGAGAGCGAGAGTGCCGACCGGAAAATCGAAGGTCATCCGGGCATTGGCGACAGTGCCCTCGGTGATGTTGGCGACGAACCAGTCCCGGCTCTCTTCGCCGCTGACATAGGGCCAGAGGCGCTTCATGTCGTCAGCGCTGACCCCCTGCCCGGCAATGCTCATGTCGAGGCCGACCCCGCTGCGCAGCATGTCCAGACGACCGGCCGTCTCGACGACGGCTTCGCCCTTGCGCGCCACCAGCCGGTCGATCCCGAGGGCGCCATAGAGCGGTGCCGACCAGCCGGCGAAATCGACGGTCTCGAAGGGCTCAGCCGGAGCGGCCATGTCGTTGGGGTGCAGGCGTACATCGCGGGCGGCGATGGAGATGCCGATAGTCGGCCCATAGGTGCGATCGAGACCAAGCGCGAATATGCCGGACAGCTTTGCTGAGCTCTGGCCGATCTGAATGGTCGCGTCGGAGAGCGTGAACTTCCCCTCCCCCGGTGACCAGGTGATATCGAGGATCGAACTGGCGATCGGGAAATAATCCTTGCCGATCCTCAGATCGAGACCAGTCAGGTCCACCTTGAAGCCGCCATCGATCAGCTTGCCCCCGGCCGGCGAGAAGGTGACGTCGATCGACAAGGCGCCGGCGCCCTGCACCGCGGCGACGCTGGCAGAATCATCGATGAACGGAAGGAAAGCGGCAAAGTCGATATTGGTGACGTCGGCCTCGAGCCGCGAGTTGCCGGCATCGTCCAGCCCCCGCGACAGTGTTCCCATCATGGTGCGCCCAGCCAGGGTGGCGGTGAATGTGCCGCGCGTACTGCGCCGATCCGGCGATGGGCCGATCTCCAGATCGATTCCTTCGAAACGCCGGAACAACCCGTACACGGAATCGATCATCTCGATCGCGCCGTCCCGTACCACGAGCTTGGAGAAGCGGCCCTGCGCCCCCTGTTCGACGAGGTCGGCGATGCCCTGCTCTGCCGCCTCCAGATTGTAGATCAGCCAGTCGTTGTCCGAGCGCATCTGCAGGTCACCGATCTCGCCGGACAGATCGATGCCATCGGTGGAAATACCGACGCTGGGGTACGAGTCTTCGCCTTCCAGCACCCGCACCGTCGGCGAACCGCCTGCCGGGTCGTCGATCATCTCCAGAGTGGCGAGGCGCGGTCCCAGCAGGTCCTGCACCATCTGGATGCGCGGACTGACGACGGCAATGGTTGCTCCGGGCTGCCCCATCAGCGCCCGCGCCGGGGAGAAGCCGACCTCCAGCGCCTCGATGTCGACCCGTGCGCCCGACTTGCTGTCCGTC
>JAEZFJ010000115.1 GCA_023437755.1 Pseudomonadota bacterium | reverse complement strand
GTGCCAACGAATCCTCCCCTGTTGGCAGTCTCCTCGCGAGTGACGTAAATGGGCCAGATCCGCACGACCGCAGCGCTTGGTAATCGCGACTACTCTGCGTGCTGGTGATCCGCTGCTCGTCTCCCCTCGAGCACTCAATCGCTACTACGGTTGAATTAGTAATACAATACTATAGATGTAATGGTGATGTTGTTGTCTGCGCCGCCTGACGGGGAGGGCGCACACGCGAGCATCATGACGCCGACTGTGCCGTCTGTCGACTTAGGGCAAGCCTGGGTGCAGCGAGGATTTGAGATGCAAAGCATTGACGCTCTGGTGGTGACTGAGCCAGGCAAGCTCATAGTCGAGAAAAGAGTGGGCCCTGAGCGAGGGAATGATGACGCCCTTGTTGCTCCCCGCCGCGCCGGCATCTGTGGCACCGACTACCATATCTATGAAGGCAATCAGCCGTTCCTGAGTTACCCACGCGTGATGGGGCACGAACTTGCAGTGGAACTGCTGGAAGCGCCGCCCAATTCGCACCTGCTGGCGGGCGAAACCTACATCGTCAATCCGTACATCAGTTGCGGCACCTGCATCGCGTGCCGCAAAGGCAAGCCGAACTGCTGCACCAGGATCAGCGTTCTTGGGGTGCACCGCGATGGTGGCATGGCCGGCCTATTGACGCTGCCGGCGCGCAATCTCGTCCCGGCGCAGGGGATGGGGGCCGACGAATGCGCCATGGTGGAATTCCTGGCCATTGGCGCCCATGCGGTTCGCCGCGCGGCCACAGCGGAAGACGACCAGGTCCTGGTTGTCGGTGCCGGGCCGATCGGCCTGGGTACGGCGCTTTTTGCGGCGATTGAAGCGGGCGGGGTGACCATCATGGATCGCGACCGCAGCCGTCTCGACGCCGCCGAAAAGCTCATCCCCAACTGCAAGGCCGTGATGGCCGGCGACGACAACGGGCTTGGGGAGATTGCACCGGAAGGGTTCGACGTTGTTTTCGATGCGACCGGCAGTCGAGAATCGATCGAGCGCGGCTTTGCCCACGCCGCCCACGGCGGCCGCTACTGCCTAGTCAGCGTCATCAAAGGCGACATCAGCTTCGTCGACGCCGAGTTCCACCGCAAGGAACTGACACTGCTCGGCAGCCGCAACGCCATCGCCGCCGACTTCGAGAAGGTTATATCCGCCATCAAGTCGGGCGCAGCCAGGTCAGACGACTGGATCACGCATCGCACCACCTTGCAGGGGGCAATCAAAGACCTTCCTGTCTGGGCAGCCAACAAGGCCGGTCTCGTCAAGGCGGTGATCGAGATCGGATAAGCCGCCGGCATGGGCCGGGGGTATAGGGGTCAGCTAAGTGCCTTATATCGGCCCTATGCGGTCATCCGGCGGTCGTATAGCAGTGGGCTGCAGGTTGAGCCGGGATCCACCGCCCACCTATGCAGAGTAGCTGACTCCAGCCAGCTGCCCGCTCCGCCACACGACCCGACAGGGCTGGAGCCGGTGTTCCGGTATCAGCATGTAGAAGCTGTCAGGCAGATCGTCTGCCGCTTCGAACCTGAGCCTGGCGCCACCTGCCGACCAATCAAGCACGGTGGCTACACGGCGATCGATACCTCCCCGAAGCACCGCAACGGCCGCAAGGCAGGTGTCGGTCCGGACGTGGCGCCGCCGCTCTTGATGGTGAGTGGTCATGCCGATCCAAGTTCTTGCGCGGTGGTTCGTTCCCGGCGGGATTTGACGCAAATTGCATCTTCCTGTCAGCGGCCCAGGGATCGGTCCTCTTCCTCAGCCGGCCGGAAGAGATGATCAGCAGAATGCCCGCGGCCCCGGCGACATGGTCGCCGCGTGTCGCCATTGACCCAGCCGCGGCCACCGTTCAGGACGTGATGCGGCGTCCCCGCCCATAGACCAGCAGCATACCCACGATCACTGATCCATAAATGATCTGCCGCCCGGCTTCCGGCATCTGCATGATCGAGAGAACCGAGTTCAGCAGGACGATGAGGGTGACGCCCACAACTGTTCCGGCGTATCGCCCCTGACCACCGAGAATGCGTGTGCCCCCGATGACGACGGCGGCGATGGCGGGCAGCAGGTAGGCGTTGCCCATGCCCTGATAGGCCTTGGTGGAGTAGCCGGCGAGCAGCATGCCGGCGGTGGCGGCGCAGACCCCCGAGATGACGAAGGCGCCCACGATCACCCATCGGGTGCGAATGCCGGAGAGATAGGCCGCGCGTTCGCTGTTGCCGGTTGCATATATGGCGCGGCCAAAGGCAGTCCGTGCCAGAATCAGCACGATGACCACCGACGCCGCGGCCCACACGAGAATGGCCACCGGTATGCCAAGGACCTTGTCGGCGGCGAGAAAGCGCATGATGGGCGTCGCCTGGTCCTGCGGTGCAAAGCCGCCCGTGTGCCAGACCATCAGACCGCGCAGGACCGAGTCGACCCCCAGGGTGAAGATCATCGAGGGTATGCGCAGGTAGGCAACGCCCAGGCCGTTGACCAGCCCCACGGCTATGCCCACGGCAATACCGGTGGGGATGGCCATGTCACCGCCGACGGCGGTGGCCATCATGGCGGCGGCGGCCACTGTCCACGGTACGGACAGATCGATATGCCCGAGCAGGATGACCATCATCATCCCGGCAGCGACCAGGCCGAGAAAGGCGCCGGTCTGCAGCTGTTGCAGCAGGTAATTGGGCGACAGAAGCGGCGCATTGCCCTGGGTGACCAGGGTGTAGACGGTGCCGACGGCCAGGATGACCAACACGAAGCCCGAGGCGATGAGGACTGGCTTGTCTTCCGGCTTGAGACTGGCGAACAAAGGGGACATGGCCAAGTTTCCTGTTAGCGGAAGAGATCGAGGCGGTTCTTGACCCGGAGCACGCCGATGGCGCCGAGGCTGACGGCGGCGAGCAGGACCAGACCCTCCACCAGCGGCTGCAGCAGCGGGTCGATCGAAAGAATGCGGAAGTAGAAGGAGATGACGCGCAGGATCAGCGCGCCGACCAGCGAACCTATGGCGCCGCCTATGCCGCCCAGCAGTGATGTGCCGCCCAGCACGACGGCGGCAATGGAATTGAGCGTATAGGCTCCGGCCTGGACCATGTCGGCATTGCCCGACGCCGTCTGGATGGCGAGGTAGAGCCCGCCGCAGGACGCGAAAAAGCCCGACAGGGTGAAAGCGGCAATCTTGGCTCGGTCGATCGGCAGGCCGGACATATAGGCTGGGCCCTCGGCCGAGCCGATGGCATAGAGTGTGCGCCCCGTCACCGTGCGCCGGAACGGGACCCAGACAATTGCGGCAACCAGAATGATGATGAGGAACGGCGTGGGTATCCATGCGATCGGCTGGAACCATGCCGCGTCGGGATCGAACAACTGATAGGTGTCGACGAAGTCCCAAAGGGAGTTGGTCAAGGCCCAGTTCAGGTCGCCGTCGATGTCCCCACCCGGCTTGGGGCGGATGAACAGGGCGAGGCCCATGGCAACCGCCCCCGTCGCCAGCGTCGCGATGATCGGCTGGAGGCGTCCATAAACGATGATCAGGCCGTTGGCGCAGCCGAAGGCGGTACCGGATGCCAGGGTGACGATCATCCCGAAAACGATCTGGAGCGGCGAGCCGTTGACCAGCACCGACGCTATGCAGGCGCAGAGCGTCATCACGGCCCCGACAGACAAGTCGAGCCCGCCCATCAGCACTGGAATGGTCTGCGCCATGGCGACGAAAACGATCGCCACCGACTCGTTGGCGTTCTGGACGAACACGGCGCTGGAAAACCCGCGTGGGTGCAGGATGTTGTAGAGCAGGTAAAGCGCGCCGAGGAGGAAGAGGGCGCCATAGAAGCCACGGTTCTGCCGCATGGCGGTCGCGAGACCGGACAGGCTGTTGATCGTCATGCGCTGGCTCCCGCCGGTTCTGCGGCGGCATCGATATTGAGCGAGGCCGCGATGATCGCCTCCTCGCTGATTTCCTTGCCGGAAAGCTCGGCGACGATGGCGCCGTCATACATCACGGCCACCCGGTCGCAGCAGCCGATCAACTCGGCATAGTCGGTCGAGTAAAACAGAATGGCCCTGCCTTCGTCGGCCAGTTGGCGCATCAGACGGTAGATCTCCTGCTTGGTGCCCACATCAATGCCGCGGGTCGGATCATTGAGCAGGATCAGCTCAGGGTTGGTCATCAGCCATTTGGCGATCACCACCTTCTGCTGGTTTCCGCCCGAGAGCGTGGCCACCGCATCTTCGGGCCGGCCGATCTTGATCTGCAGCTTGGCGATACCATCGGCAACCGCCTGTCGCTCCAGCCCCGGGTCAATGAAAGGCCCGCGCGACACCCTGGAATAGGACGCCGCCAGCAGGTTGTCGGCGATGGACATGGGCAGCATGAGCCCTTCGGTCTTGCGATCCTCCGGCACCAGCGCGATCTGTCGATGCGTCGATTTCGCCAAGGCGGGAGAGTTGGGGATGCCCGTCATGGTGCCGACGGACACCTGCCCCTCGACACCCTTGAGTACCCCGAACAGGGCAAGCATCAATTCCTTCTGTCCCTGTCCGTCGAGCCCGCCCAGCCCGACGATCTCTCCCTTGCCAACATTGAGGCTGGCGCCTTTGAGGCGGTTCTCCCAGCGCAATCCCTCGACACGCAGATGGGGCGGGCGGATATCGCTGGCCACTGGCCTGGCCGGAAAATGTGCATCTACATCGCGGCCGATCATCAGCCGAACGATGTCGCGGTCGCTGCGTTCGCCCTTGGCGAAGGTCTCGACGTGGTGGCCGTTGCGGAACACCGACAGAGTGTCACACAAACGTTCGACCTCGTTCATCCGATGGGAAATGAACAGGCTCCCGACATTAGCCGCCTTGAGATCGGCGAGAAGGCCGTAGACAGTCTCCACGTCGCGGCTGGTCAGGGCCGACGTGGCCTCGTCCAGGATCAGCAGTTGCGGGTTCTTGCCCAGCGCCTTGGCGATCTCGACCATCTGTCTGCGGGACAGAGACAGGTCGCGCACCATGGCATCGGGATCGACGTCCTCGCATTTTATCCGCGCCAGCAAAGCCTCGGCCCGCCGGCGTTGGCTGCGCGCGTCGATCAGGCCGAAGCGGCGTGGCGGAGCTGCCAGTGAGATATTTTCGGCGACCGTCAGGTCGGGCACCAGCGACAGTTCCTGGAAGATGCAGACGATACCGGCAGCGCTGGCTTCTGCCGGGTTGGCGAATTGCATCGGGGTGCCATCAAAGCTGAGCGTGCCCGTATCGGGCTGCAATACGCCCGACATGATCTTGATCAGCGTAGACTTGCCGGCGCCATTTTCGCCCAGCACCGCGTGGATGGAGCCTCGGCGGCAGGCGAAGTCGACGCCCTCTAGCGCTCTCGCGCCCGAAAAAAACTTGGAAATCCCGCTGAGCTCCACAAGAGGGCGGTCGGACATGGGTGGATGGCCCTTCAGAACAGGGTGCGCTCCGAACCAGGTGTCACCACCCATACGGTCTGGCAGGCGCGGCAAATGGAAGGCTGGAGCTTCGCGAAACGCGTCCGCGAAGCTCCATGGAGGGTCCGGTGGGCAGGGCAACGGGAGGTGCCCGCCCGCCTGGATGACCTCAGGTCAAATCCGCTTCGCTCTGGGACATGATCGCCGGGCCTGAAATGTTCACGCCGCAGGGCGGGAATTCGTTCACGGTGAAGAAGTTGTCCGGAAGATCGGACCAGTAGTTCAGGCCGTCTTCGAGTTGGTCATAGGTGGCCACCGGCAGCGGCACCGAGATGAGCTGCGGCATGACATTGCCTTCAAGCGCCGAGATGGCCGCCTTGATGGAAATGGCAACCAGGCCCGGAGACTGGCCGATGGAGATGCCCTTGAGGCCATCATCCGAAAGGTCGGCCAGCTGCTTGCGGAAGCCGTTTTCGGATTCGCCGGCAATCGGAACCATCTTGTGACCCGCAGCGATCAATGCCTGAACGACGCCGGTGGTGCCGCCCTGTGCAGCGA
>JAEZFJ010000076.1 GCA_023437755.1 Pseudomonadota bacterium | reverse complement strand
AAAAGGCGCCCTTGCGCCGTGCCCACCATCCCCAGCCGTGGGGGGCACGCTGCGCTTTGCCCACCCTACAAGGGGACCATGCTATGGTCTGCCGATTGATTCGGGAGACCTATGGCCGTGTCGGCGGACGATCTGAGCGCCCCGCTGGGACAGAAACCTGCGCGCACCAAGCGCCGGTTTCGGCTGCCTGTGACCGGCACCCAGGCCACGGCGGGGGTACTCGGCACGCTGCTGCTCGGCTTTGCCGGCGTCGCCATCTTCCATAAGGACCCGATGGGCGGCGAGCCGATGGCCCGGGTCGCCATCACGCCGCCCGAGACAGCCACAGCTACGAAACCTGCCGCCACGCCTCCGGTCGAGGTCAAGCACGGCACGCCGGACGCGGCGAAGATGGCAGACGCGCCCGGCCAGAAGACCATCACCATTATCGATGGCTCCAGCGGCGCCCGGCAGAATGTCGTGGTCGGCACCGGCGATCCCGATGGCGCGTCGCCAGATGCACCCGCGATGATGGCGGGCATCGACCAGAAGCTGCTCGAACAATCCCGCTACGGCATGGTGCCGATCGCGGCTGGTGGCCTGAAGCCCGTCAATGTCTATGCCGCCGGCTCCGAGGCCGAGCGCGCCAAGGCAATGAAGACGCCCAGCATTGCCATCGTGATCGGCGGACTGGGTGTCGGCGCCGCCAAGACCACCGAAGCCATCATGAAACTGCCGCCGGCGGTGACGCTGGCTTTTACGCCCTATGGCTCTGACCCCAGCAAGCTGGTGGAGCGCGCCCGCGCGCAGCGCCACGAGGTGCTGCTGCAGCTCCCGCTCGAGCCATTCGATTATCCCGACAACGATCCCGGCCCGCAGACGCTGCTGGCCTCGGCCACGCCCGAGCAGAATATCGACCGCATGATGTGGCATATGAGCCGCTTCCAGGGCTATGTCGGCCTCGGCAATTTCATGGGCGCACGCTTCATCGCCACGGACAGCGCGATGCAGGCCGTGGCCAAGGAAGCCAGCAAACGCGGCCTGGCACTGTTCGACGACGGCTCGTCCTCACGCAGCGTGGCGCCGGCTGCGGCCGAGGCACTGGGCATGCCGTTCGCACGCGCCGATGTCACCATCGATGCGGCGCCGAATTCGGCCGAAATCGACAAGGCGCTGGCCAAGCTGGAAGGCCTCGCAAAAGAACGCGGCTTTGCCGTCGGCACAGCCTCGGCGCTGCCGATTTCCATCGAGCGCATAGGCACTTGGGCGAAATCGCTGGAATCGCGCGGGATCATGCTGGTGCCATTGACAACCGCGATCCGGAAATCAAAATCGAGCTAGCGTCGGGAGGTTCGCGGTTCGGATTCGTCGGAGCGTGACAGCCTCAGGGGGACGTGAGAAGGCAATGGAATGACGCGTTACGAAGACCTGCCCTACCGAACCTGCGTTGGCATCATGCTGCTGAATCAGCAGGGACACGTCTTCATCGGCCGCCGCGCCGGCGGCATCGAGCATGTCGACGAGACCCATGTCTGGCAGATGCCGCAGGGTGGCGTCGATCCCGGCGAGGATACGTGGGAAGCCGCCAAGCGCGAGCTTTACGAAGAAACCAGCGTCAAATCCGTCGAAAAGCTCGGCGAAGTGCCGGAATGGCTGATCTACGACATTCCCCGCACCGTGGCCGGCCGCACCTGGAAAGGCCGCTATCGCGGCCAGCGGCAGCGCTGGTTCGCCATCCGCTTCACGGGCGACGACAAGGAAATCAACGTCCAGCATCCGCCGCAGGGCCACAAGGCCGAGTTCGTGAACTGGCGTTGGGAGCCGATGCAGAATCTCCCGGAGCTGATCGTGCCGTTCAAGCGCCCGGTCTATGAGCGCGTGGTGAAGGAATTCGCGGGATTGGCGGGCTCCTAGGGTAGCACCTTGTCCCGGACGCGATGCAGCACAACGTGCTGCTTCGCAGAGCCGGGACCGTATCAAGCGCCGGCGTCCGTTACGGTCCCGGTTCAGCGGAGCGGCACTTCGCGCCGCACCGCGCCCGGGACAAGTTGAGTAAGTAGACCGTGACCACCGACACCCGCCCCTATCGCCCCAATGTGGGCATCGCGTTGTTCAATGCCGAAGGCAAGGTGCTGATCGGCCGTCGCTTCAAGGATGACGGGCCGGAGATCGTGCTGCCTGGCCTCGAATGGCAGATGCCGCCGGGCGGCGTCGATCCCGACGAGGACCCGCGCGTCGCCATGATGCGCGAGCTCTGGGAAGAGACCGGCGTCACCCATGCCGACTATCTCGGCGAGACCGGCTGGATGACCTACGACTTCATCCCCCATGATGAACCGACTCATCGCTTTGCGGCGTTTCGGGGCCAGAGGCAGAAGTGGTTCGCAGTCAGGTTTGCTGGCGACGATGCCGAAGTCGATCCGCTGACACCGCGCAATGGGCAACCTGCGGAATTTGACGCTTGGCGCTGGGAACGGCTGGACCGGGTCGCGGATCTCGTCGTGCCGTTCCGGCGGAAGGTTTATCAGGCGGTGGCGCGAGAGTTTGCAGGATTTGCTGCGGCCTGAGCTGCAG
>JAEZFJ010000012.1 GCA_023437755.1 Pseudomonadota bacterium | reverse complement strand
ATCTGCGGGATCATCGAGACCTGGCTGGCCGACCCGGATTTCGCTCTCACCGCCGCGGGCAGGCAGCTGCTGGACATGATCGAACACGCACTCGCCACCTGACCAGACGCGGTCGTTCTCGATCCTCCGCAGCTTTCGGGCTAGGGTGAGGATCGACCTTGCCGGAGTGGGTGCGTGTTCCTGTCGGTGTTCGACGTCTTCAAGATCGGGGTGGGGCCGTCGAGCTCCCATACCATGGGACCGATGGTGGCGGCCGGACGATTTCTCGCCGAACTGAGGGATGGTGACTGGCCGCGGCCGGCGCGGGCGCAGCCGGTGGCGCTGACAGCGAGCCTGCATGGATCGCTCGCCTTTACCGGGGTCGGACACGGCTCGGGCCGGGCGGTGATCCTTGGGCTCAGCGGCCTGTTGCCGGATACGGTTGATCCCGACGAGATGGATGTGGTCATCGAGGCGGTGGAACGCACCGGACAGGTGGAGCCGGCGGGGCACCCGCCCTACCGCTTCCGGCCGCAGCGCGACCTCGTTTTCGACAAGCAGACGCGGATGCCGCTGCATCCGAACGGGCTGCAATTCTCCGCCTTCGACGAGAGCGGCGCGCTGCTGTTGCGGCGCGGATACTACTCGGTCGGCGGCGGCTTCGTGGTGAGCGAGGCGGAGATGCTGGCCGGAACCACCAAGGCGTCAGCCGGTGGGCCGGAGGTCCCCCACCCTTTCGATTCCGCCGCAGCCATGCTCGCGATGGCCAAACGATCCGGGCTGTCGATCGCCGAGATGAAGCGGCGCAACGAACTGGCGCTGCGCAGCGTCACCGAGCTGGACCGTGGCCTCGACCGGCTGTGGCAGGCGATGTCGGACTGCATCGACCGCGGGTTGCGCCAGGAGGGGCAGCTGCCCGGCGGGCTCAAGGTGCCGCGGCGGGCGAAGGGCATCCACGAGCGGCTCGAGGCGGGGCGGACGCGCAACGTGTTCAATCCGCTCGCCGCCAATGACTGGCTGTCGGTGTTCGCCATGGCAGTGAACGAGGAGAACGCCGCCGGCGGCCGGGTGGTGACGGCGCCCACCAATGGCGCCGCTGGGGTGATCCCGGCGGTGCTGCGCTTCTATGTCGAGCAGGTGGGTGGCGCCGAGCGACGCGGCATCCATGACTTCCTGCTGACCGCAGCAGCCATCGGCGGCATCGTCAAACACCGCGCTTCGATTTCGGGGGCGGAAGTGGGCTGCCAGGGCGAGGTCGGGTCGGCCTCGGCCATGGCGGCGGCAGGGTTGTGCGCGGTGATGGGCGGTACGCCCGAGCAGGTGGAAAATGCCGCCGAGATTGCCCTGGAGCATCATCTCGGCATGACCTGCGATCCGGTGGGGGGGCTGGTGCAGGTGCCCTGTATCGAGCGCAATGCCTTCGGCGCGGTGAAGGCTGTGACCGCAGCCTCGCTGGCGCTGATGGGCAATGGGGTTCATGCCGTGTCGCTCGATGCGTGCGTGGAAACCATGCGCCAGACCGGGCGGGACATGAACGAGCGCTACAAGGAAACCAGCCTCGGCGGCCTTGCCGTCAACGTGGTGGAGTGCTGAGGCTCACCCGCGCTGCATCAGGCGGCGGTGAAAGCCGAGGTGCTCAGGGGCGGGCCAGAACATCGCCTCTTCCGGCAGAAACAGCTTTTCGCCTAGCCGGCGAGTCAGGGCCGGCTGCAGCCGCTGCGGCTCGGGCAGGAGTATGCGGTAGTCGTCGGCAACCACGATGTAGCCGGCGCGGAAGGCGCGGCCGGCATGTTCCTCGACGGCCAGGTAGTTGGTGATGGCGAGCGGACCGCCGCTGTCGCGGGGGCGGATGGCCACGGCTTCGAGATGGGGATGAATCAGGCCACCCTCGGGCACAAAGCGCTCGCCGGTCAGCGCGCAACGATAGCCATAGGCCGTGAGCACCAGCCGGTAGAGGCCCTGATAGTCGGCCAGCGACGTTTCGAAGCCGGCCTGCGGATTGTCGCCCAGCCCCTCCGGCTTGTCAGGCGCAACCATCCCTCGCCTCCGTATTCGCCCCTATGGGAGAATACGTATCTGGCGGCAAAGGACAATGGCGTCCGGTTCGGGCGGAGAGGCTAGTCGGCGAGCAGGAACTCGGCGAGGGCGGTCAGGTCGGCGTCGGTCCAGTGGGAGGTGGAGTCGGCGATCACCTCGCCCATGGGGCCGCCGAGAACGTCGAAACTGGGGGTGAAGCCGTCTTTCAGGGTCTGCACCAGGGTGGGGACGTCGTAACCCTCCTCGCGCAGTGCCGCCGCGGTGATGGCGGGAGCGCGTCCGCCGACCCCGCCGGGGGAGCCGGTCAGCGCCCGGTCCCATTCGAGGGCACCGAAGACGTTGCGGGGCGTGTGGCAGGCGACGCAATGGGCGGGGCCGAAGGCGAGATACTTGCCGCGGTTGTAGGTGTCGGAGCGTTCGGGATCGGGCTCGAACCGGCGGGGGGCGAAGAACAGGTTCTTCCAGCCGGCCGCAGCAAGGCGGATGTTGAACGGGAATGGCGCGCCACCGCCCGCCGGCTCGGCTACGGGTTCGGTGGCAAGGAGCGCCGCGTGGAGGTCGGCGACCTCCTGATCGCTCATCAGCGTGTAGTTCTCGTAGGGGAACATCGGGTAGAGGTGCCCGTCGGGTCCCATGCCGTTGCTCATGGCCTCGGCGAACTGCGCCAGCGTCCAGTTGCCGATCCCGGCTTCAGGATGGGCGGTGATATTGGGGGGCACGAAGGTGCCGAAGGGCGTCGCCAGGCCGGCACCGCCGGCGAGTTCAGGGCCGCCATTGGCCGCATCGGTGTGGCAGGAGATGCAACCGCCGATGCGAAGCAGGTAGGCGCCGCGCTCGGCGTCGCCCACCAGCGTCAGGTCGCGCGGAGGACCGGCAACCGGCTTCAGAAGGTAAAATCCCGCCGAAACTGCCACGATCAGCACGAAGCCGCCCACAAGCCACCAGCGACGCACCTGGTTCTCCCTCCGTAAGCCATTGAGGAACAGAGCAGATCGGCTGTAGGGGCGCAACCGGCGCGCCGATCACTAGCCCGAGAGACCACCGGTGGTGCTGCCGTGTCCCTCAACACGCCCCCACAAACGGGTAGGGCGCACCCCCTCGCGATCCTCTATTCCGCCCCGCCATGACGCGCCGGGGAGCGGCGCTTTTTGCTTGGAGCGGACAAGATGAACGTCGTTATGCGGGTCGATGAACCCGAACTGACCGGTCAATTGGCCCGCGGTGTCGAGACCCTGGCCCTGAGGATGAAGGGCCGGATCATCACCGCGGGCGACACCGACTACGATGCGTTGCGCGCGGTGGCACTGGGCAACTGGAACCACCAGCCGCTGTTTATTGCCCGCGTGCAGGACGCGGCAGATGTCGCCGACGTGGTCGACTTCGCCCGCCGCAATGGGCTCGAGATCGCCATTCGCAGTGGCGGCCACTCGGTGTGCGGCCATAGCGGCAGCACCGGCGGCATCGTCATCGACCTGCGCGATCTCAACGGCATCGACATCGACACCCAAGCGATGACTGTGTGGGCCGGCAGCGGGCTGAACGCGGGAGAAGTGTCAGCCGCGCTCGACCAGCATCAGGTGGTGGTGGGCTTCGGTGACTCCGCCAGCGTCGGCATCGGCGGCCTGACCGTCGGCGGCGGGCTCGGCTACATGGCGCGCAAGCATGGCCTCACCATCGATGCCCTGCTGGCGGCCGAGATCGTCACCGCCGCGGGCGATATCCTGACGGTGGATGAACGCAACCATCCGGACCTGTTCTGGGCCATTCGCGGCGGCGGCGGGAATTTCGGCGTGGTGACCCGGTTCAAGTACCGGCTGAACCCGCTGCCGGAATTCACCGGCGGCCCGCTGGTGCTGCCGGCGACGCCGGACGTGGTCACCGGCTTCGTGGCCGCTGCCCGGGCGGCGCCGGAAGAGCTGACCACGATCCTGATCGCCATGCCCTGCCCGCCGATGCCGCTCCTGCCGCCGGAGTTCTACGGCAAGACCGTGCTGATGGGCATGATGGCCTATGCCGGTCCGGCTGCGGCTGCAGCGGTGGCACTGGCGCCGTTCCGGGCGCTGGCGACCCCTATCGCCGACCTGGTGCGACCCGGCCCCTACAGCATGATGTACCTCCCTGAAGAGCCGGGGATGGCGCCGACCGTATCGGTGCGGGCGCAGTTCATCGACGACGTGGACCTGAAGCAGGCCGCCGACATGCTGGAGCGCGTCGGCGCCTGTCCGGCACCGATGCGGGTGGCGCAGATCCGCATCCTCGGCGGGGCGGCGGCGCGCGTGCCGACCGAGGCGACCGCCTATGCCCACCGGTCCGCGCCGATCCTGTTCGCCTATCTGGCGATGGACAGTGGCGCCGAAGCGGCGGCGCGCAACGACCGTTGGGCGGCCGACGGCATCGCGGCACTCGGCACGAGTGCCATGGCCGGAGTCTATGTGAACTTCCAGGCGGAACAGGGCGCCGACAGTCTCGGCCAAGTCTATCCGGAGACGACCTTGCAGCGGCTGCGCGCGATCAAGCGCCGCTACGATCCCACGAACCTGTTTCGGCTGAACCAGAATATCCCACCCGCCGCATGACCGATCCTGGTCGATTCTGGCGACGCCGTGACGGCGCCGAAACTGTCACCAGTTTCGGCGCCGGTCTGTCTTACCACTGCCCCGGCTGGTTATTTTATTTGACTTCGCCTGATCTGCCCACCTGTTTGAGGGGCGAGGCAAGTCTCAACAAATGATTAATGGCGCGCAACAGGGGCTGTGATTTCTCCGCCTCCACTTCTTGCCCATCGAGACCATCATGCGCCGCACGATCCTGCTTTCGAGCCTCTATGCGCTCGCCCTAGCTTTCCTGGCCTTGCCCTATGGCCTGGCCGCCTGACCCCATGCCGAGGACAAACAGATGACCCGCCTGCCAGACAGCATCGACTTCGACGAAAGCGATCATCCCGAGTTGACGTCCATCTTCCGCGGCATCGACGCCGCCATCGCGGCCGTGATCGCCAGCGACCCCGCGTTCCGGCCGCGGCCGACCAGCAAGCGCCGTCCGGTGGCCAGAGGTGCGGCCAAGCCCGCCGCTCGGACGCGCCGCAGCCAGCGCGCCGCAGCCTGAGCTCTAGTGATCCTCGAGGCTGACCGGGCTCGATATGAACAGGCTGATCAGGTCGGCCTGGCGGTCGGTCTCGGTTTTGCGGAACAGGTTCTTGAGCGTGTAGCTGACCGTATTGCGTGAAATACCGAACTCCTCAGCGATCTCGTCGAGCCGCAGCCCTCGCGCCAGAGCCAGTGCCAGCCGCGTCTCCGCCGGTGACAGGCCATAGAGTTGCGCCACCGCCTCGGCCGCGGCGCTGAGCCGCCGCTCTGGATCGGTGACGAAGAGCCCGACCACCGGCTCCCCCGGCTGCGCCGGACCCCGGCCCAGCGGGCAGGCTACGGCGAACAAGGCACGTCGACCGGAATTGCGGCTGAGCGCCACCGCCTGGCTCGCCTGCCGGTCACCGGCAGTCGCGCGGGCGACAGCGACATCGACAATGTCGCGCAGGGCGTGAGTCTGCTGCGGTTTCTCGCCGCGCAGCAGGCCTTCGCGCGAGACGCTGATGCCGTCGGCTTCGGCCAGCAATTCCTCGGCTCGACGGTTGCGGAACAGCACCTTGCGTTCGCTGTCGAGCAGGAACACGCCGACAGCGATGCGGTTGAGGGCTTCATCGGCACCGAGCAGAGCGGAGCGTACGCTGCCGCCGGCTCCACCTTCCCCCCGCACCGCACCCTTGATGCGGGCGACCTGATCAAGGCGGGCCGCCACGGTGATCAGCATCAGATCGAAATCGATGGGCTTGGTCAGGTAGTCATCGACCCCTGCTTCCTTGCCGGCGATGATATCGCGGCGGCTGGCGAGGGCGGTGAGGAAGATGAAGGGCAGGTCGCCAAGGCCGGGCTCCTGCCGCACCAGCCGGAGCAGTTCGAGCCCCGACATCTTTGGCATGGTGATGTCGCACAGCACCAGGTCGAAGCGACTGGCGCGCAACTGTTCCAGCGCCTCCTGCCCATTGGCCGCTTCGGCCACCTGATAGCCGGCAGCAGCGAGTTCCTCGCAGATATCGGCGCGAAGGTCGGCTTCGTCCTCGACGCAGAGAATGGTGGCTGTCATGGGCCGGCAATCACTTCAGTGTTGAGGGGTGGGGTGTCGGCTTCGAACAGCGCCGGGCGGCGGAAAGGAAAGCGAAGCGT
>JAEZFJ010000464.1 GCA_023437755.1 Pseudomonadota bacterium | reverse complement strand
GCCTTGAACAGGCCGGACAGCATGGCGGCCTCGGCGAGGTTGATGTCCTGCACCTTCTTGCCGAAATAGTACTCCGCCGCCGCCACGACGCCGAAATTGCCGCCGCCCATATAGGCGCGGTCGAAATAGAGCTTGAGGATGTCGTCCTTGGTATAGTGCCACTCGAGCCAGACGGCGAGGAAGGCCTCGATGATCTTGCGCTCCAGCGTGCGTTCGGAACTGAGGAACAGGTTCTTGGCCAGCTGCTGGCTGATGGAGGAGCCGCCCTGCATGCCGGACTCGCCCTGGGCGTTGCTGGCGAGCGCGCGCAGCGTGCCGACGATGTCGATGCCGAAATGCTCGTAGAAGCGCCGGTCCTCGGTGGCGAGGGTCGCCTTGATCAGGTAGTCCGGCATGTCCTCAAGGGCGACGGAATCGTCGGAGCGGATGCCGCGGCGGCCGATCTCGGCGCCGAAGCGGTCGATGAAGATGATGGAGTAGTCCTCGGCCTTGTTGATGTGGCCGGAGGCGGTGAGGTCGAAGGCGGGCATGGCCAGCGCCACCATCAGCACGCAGCCGATGGCGAGGAAGCTGAAGCCGTCGGAGAGGATTTCCACAAGGAACCGGCGGATGCCGACGACGTGGAACTTGCTCATGAAGTCCTGGAAACGTGTGTATCCTCGGCCGAGAGCGTGCCAGAATTCGTAGAGGGACGAGTCGAGCCAGGCGTCGGCGGCCAGCATGCCGGACGCGCGCTTGCGCTTTTCCCTGGTATAGAACGGATCCTGCACCGGCTGCCCTTGAAAATCGGTCACGCAATGGTGTCCCGGCGCGACCCGACCCGCAACACAATCGCTGGAATATGATTGCGTTCCGTTACCGGCAAGAGCAAACCGGCAACAACCAACCGGATGACCATGGCCTTTTGGGAAGAAAAGACGCTCGAACAGATGACGCCGGCAGAGTGGGAAGCCCTCTGCGACGGTTGCGGGCGCTGCTGCCTGATCAAGCTCGAGGACGAGGACACCGGTGAACTGATCACCTCGGACGTGCGCTGCCAATTGCTGGACGGCGACACCTGCGCCTGCACAGATTATCCGCGCCGGCAGGCCAAGGTGCCCGACTGCATCAAGCTGACGCTGCAGAATGTGCGCGAGATCCCATGGATTCCGACCACCTGTGCCTACCGCCGGCTGGCGGAAGGCAAGGGGCTCGCTTGGTGGCACCCGCTGGTGTCGGGCGATCCGCAAACGGTGGTGGATGTCGGCGTGTCGGTGAAGGGGCGCACCTTCGCCGAGGACGAGGTGGACCCGGAGCGCTGGGAAGAACACGCGGTGGACTGGCCGGAATACGAGCCACCCGAGCATCTGTGATCAATCGGTTTACGGGGCGTTAACCCTGCTGTGGCCTGATTTCAGGCGTGCGGGGGGAGCACTTGTCAGCCCAGAACAGGCAGCGGAATGACCAACGCCACGAATGATACCCACACAAGAGACGGCTTCTGGAGCCGGGTGCGCCTGGCACTCCGCGGCCAGAATGCCGCGCCTGTCACCTCCGTGCCACGAACCGGCGGGTTCGAGGCTGCGCTTACCAGTGGCTGGCAGACCGCGGCAGCGGCGAGCGCGCCCTTGACGCTGATGCTGATCGAGATCGACGAACTTGCCGACTACTTCAGCGCCTATGGCGCCGAAGCGGCGGATGCATGCTTTGCCGAGGTGCAGGAGACGCTGGCGGCGGTGCTGCCGCGCGCCGACGATGCCTGCGTGGCCGTAAGCCCCGGCCAGTTCGGCGTGGTGCTGCCGGAATTGCCGCCCCATGTAGCGCAACGGGTGGCGGCGGCGATGGCGCAGGCAGTGCGGCGGCTCGGCCGGCCGCACAAGGCCAGCCATGCCGGTACGGTGACGGTGAGCATGGGACTGGCCGTGGTGGTGCCGGAAGACACGCTCGACGGACGGCTGGTGGATTCGGCGCAGCAGGCGCTACGCCGCGCCCAGCGGCGTGGCATCGGCCGGCTCGAAGTGGTGGACCTCCGGCCGCGCCAGGAGCGGCAGGCCGCCTAGCCTGAACCGGAAATGAACGGCGGGTTCGCCGCTGGTTCAGGCTGACCGGGGCAGAAGCCGGATCAACACGGACGCCCTGCGGCTCCGACCCGCTATTCCGAGGACACCATGACCCTGATCAAGACCCTGGCCGGCTGTGCGCTGGCCCTTTCCCTCGCCCTTCCCGCTGCTGCCCAGGGCCCCAGCCCGGTTGGCACCTGGCAGACCACCTCCGGCGAGTCGCGCTTTTCGGTGAGCTATTGCGGCGACGGCGAACAGCTTTGCGCCAAGCTGACCTGGCTGCGCGAGGATGCCCGGACGCCCGAGAACGTTGCCCTGCTCAACACCTTTGTGGTCAGGGGCGCCCAGCCGGCGGCGGAAAACAAGTGGCGCGGTACCGTAACCTATGACGGCCACACCGTCTCCGGCTCGGTGACGCTGAAGGCGCCGGACCGGCTGCAGGTGACCGGCTGCCAGTTCATCGCCTGCAAGAAGCTCGAATTCGTCCGCATCTAGGCGGTTCGAGGCCCTGCCGGCGTGGCGGGGCCTTTTGTATGTCAGTTATCCCGCTTATCCCGTTTGTGCCGCTTATCCCCGCGTGACGGTGGCATGGTAGGGTTCAGGCATGGTCGACAAATTGGGTCGACGGCGGCGACGGGCAGGCGGATGACGAACACCGACCTCAACGGCAGAGAAGTGCCGTGGGCGGCCGTTCGTCTGGACTACGAAGCTGGCGAGATGACGATCTTCGAGATCGTCCGGCATCACCAACTCAGACTGGCACAGCTGGAAACGCGGGCTCGCAAGAACAAGTGGGTCCGCCGATCGGGGCCGGAGGCCGACCGGCGGATACTGGTCTTCAAGCTGTTCAGCCTCCTGGAGCGACAGATGGACCTGCTGGAGGAAGCGATGGAGCGTGGCGAAAAGGTCGAGAAGGCCGTGCTCGGCGAACTGGTGCGGGGCCTCGAACGAGTGATCGAGCTGCAGAAGGCGGACCGGTCCGTTGGGGCTGACACCGAAACCACAGAGATGGCCCGCATCCGCCGAGAACTTGCAGCCCGCATCAATGCCATCACCAAACGCTAATTTATGGCGGCGCTATTCACAGTTGGACCCCGTGTCGGCCTACCGGCTGTTCTACGATTGGTCCACATGGGCTCACCGACATCAACTGCCGCCGTCCGGTGACTGGACCACATGGCTGCTGCGGGGTGGTCGTGGCTCCGGCAAGACGCGGGCCAGGGCGGAATGGGTACGCGAACTGGCGCGGCAGGGTGTAACTCCCATTGCGCTGGTCAGCGAGACCATGGCCGAGGCGGAGGCGGTGATGGTGCGCGGTGAAAGCGGCATCTTCCGTGTTCACCCTTCGGATGAGTGTCCGGTGCTGAGGGGCTCCACGCTACGCTGGCCGAATGGCGTCGAGGCGCATCTGCTGCCGGCGGCGGAGCCCGAACGGTTTCGCGGACCGCAGTTTGCGGCTGCCTGGTGCGACGAGATCGGCAAGTGGCCCAAGGCCGAGGCGGGCCTGGGACATGCTGCAGTTCGGCCTGCGGCTGGGGGACCATCCACGGCAAATGGCGACCACGACACCGCGAGCGACAAAACTGCTCAAGCGGTTGCTGGTGGAGCCGGGCACCGTGGTGACGCGGGCGGCAACGAAGGTGAACCCACACCTGGCGACGAGCTTCCTGGAAGCTGTGGTTGCCCGCTATGCCGGATCGGTGCTCGGGCGGCAGGAACTCGAGGGGGAACTCATAGAGGACCTGCCGGGCGCTTTGTGGCAGCGCGGCATGTTCCGAGCCGGTACGGCCGATGGCTGTGGGCGGATCGTGGTTGCGGTGGACCCGCCGGTGACCGGAACGGACCGGTCGGACGCCTGCGGCCTCGTGGTGGCGGGACGACAGGGCGAGGGCGCGGTGGTGCTGGAGGACGCGACAGTGAAACCGGCGCCGCCGCTGGCCTGGGCCAGGCGGGCGGTGGCGGCGTTCCGGGCGCACGACGCCGACTGCATCATAGCCGAGGTGAACCAGGGCGGCGATCTCGTCAAACAGGTGATCGCCCAGGTGGACCCGACGGTGCCGGTGCGCGGGGTACGGGCCAATCGCGGCAAGTGGCTGCGGGCCGAACCGGTGGCGGCGCTCTATGGGCGCGGGCTGGTGCGCCATGTGGATGGGCTGACGGCGCTGGAGGACGAACTCTGCGCCTTCGGGCCGGATGGCCGGGCGGAGGGGCATTCGCCGGACCGGGTGGACGCGCTGGTGTGGGCGCTGACGGATTTGCTGTTGAACGAGACGCGACCGCGGATCAGGGGGCTTTGACAGAGCGCCGGTACCCCCACCTCACCTCCCCCTGCAGGGGAGGGGGAGGAGAGATCGCGGCGCGACCTCGTGGCTCGACGAGCTGACCATGAGGTCCAGGTAAGCGCACCGTTGCGGCGGCACCGGCAGCATCCGGCGGAATAGCCGCCGAAACGACATCGTCGATCTTTCGGGCCCCGAGCGCCAAGCGCCGGGGCTTTTGCTTTTCCTGGCCCTGGAGGCACCATGCCTGAGTGGATGAACCGCCTGTTCGGCGGCGGTGCCGGCGCGGCCGGTGAACAGAAGAGCTTCGGTGGGCACACGCTGCTGACGCTGAGCCAGCTCGGGGCGCCGAACTGGAGCGGGCGGGGCTTTGCCAGCCTCGTCAACCAGGGCTTTGCCCGCAATCCGGTGGTCTACCGCTGCGTGCGGCTGATCGCCGAGGCGGCCAATCGGGTGCCGCTGGTGGTGACCGAGAACGGGCGCCGGGTGGACGAGCATCCGCTGGCGGCGCTGCTCGCAAGGCCGAATGGCCGGCAGGGCGGCGGTGAAATGCTGGAAGCGGTTTATGCCTTCCTGCAGACGGCGGGGAATGCCTACCTGCAAGCGGGCATCGTCGATGGCGCGGTGCGTGGGCTGTTCGTGCTGCGGCCCGACCGGATGAAGGTGGTGACCGGCAGCGATGGCTGGCCGGTGGCCTACGACTACACGGCGGGCGGGCGGACGCTGCGCATCCGGCAGGACGCCGAGCCGGTGCCGGGGGTGCTGCACCTGGCGTTGTTCCATCCGATGGACGACCACTACGGCGTGGCTCCACTCGAGGCGGCGCAGGTGAGCCTCGACATTCACAATGCCTCGGCGAGCTGGAACAAGGCGCTGCTCGACAATGCGGCGCGGCCGAGCGGTGCGCTGGTCTTTCGGCTGGTGGCGGGCAACTGACGCAGGAGCAGTTCGAGCGGCTGAAGGCGGAACTCGAGGGCGAGTTTTCCGGCGCCGCCAATGCCGGCCGACCGATGCTGCTGGAAGGCGGGCTCGACTGGAAGGCGCTGGCGATGAGCCCGCGCGACATGGACTTCATCGAAGCGCGCAACGCCGCGGCGCGAGACATCGCGCTCGCCTTTGGCGTACCGCCGATGCTGCTCGGCATACCGGGCGACAACACCTACGCCAACTACCAGCAGGCGAACCGGGCGCTGTGGCGCCACACGCTGGTGCCGCTGGTGCGGCGGGTCGCCGACGATCTCGGTGCTTGGCTGGGGCCAGCCTTCGGCGGGGCGGCTATCGAGCCGGATTTCGATGGTGTCGAGGCGCTGGCCGAGGACCGTGCGGCGCTGTGGGCGCGGGTCGGGGCGGCGGAGTTTTTGAGCGACGCGGAAAAACGCGAGATGCTGGGAGTTGTCGGGGAGCGGGCGTGATGCGGCGGGAGCGATTTGCGCTTGAACGAGCGTTGGCGGTCGCCGACCCCCGGCTCGGGGCTGGTCTGGTCGGTACTTCCGCACCAGCCTGTTCAGCGCGCGCTCGGACTGCGCTGTGAAATTCCTGGGCATTCAGAACTTGCCGCGCCGCGAACAAATGGAAATCATCAACCGCTTTGACGTCCATGGGAGACAAGGGGGCAGCGATGTCGGCAAGGGCACAGGCGCTCAGGTCCGTGAAGGTTGGCGACCTAGTGTTCGGGTTGGGCCCTGGTGGGCAGAAAATGCTGTTGCTTGTCTATGATGCTGACGACACCAGCTTCTTGGCTCGGAACGTCACCACACAGCTCGCCTTCAAGTTCGGCCGCGATGGTAACGGTCCAGGTTTGGTCAACCGCGAGACCTGCTTGATCATCTCGACTGCCAAACTGCCACCAGACATGCACGACGTTGCGGTCGGGCTGGATCGAAAATGCGGTTCGAAGATCGAATATCCCGGCACGGTTCTGAGCCAGGCAGAGATTCAGCTGCTTCTCACGGATTCTGAATTCTTCATGGCCCGGCCGCTGCCTGAAGACTAGGCCGGTGGGGCGGCTGACACACGCCTTGGCGCAGGCATCGCGTCAACACACCAGTGGCCCCTTCGGGGGCCGTTTTCATTTGCGGGGAACAATGGACGAGCTGACCATGACCGTCATCGAGCGCGGCGACTTGGCGCATCTGGCGCTGTTCCTGTGGGCGAGCGGGGCGAGTGCGCTGCTGGTCTGGAGCCTCAAGGAGATGGCGCGGGTGAATCGTTACTTCAACGACTTCGTGCGGGAGATCGCCTCGCTGAATCGGCTGTTCAGGGACAAGGACTAAGCTCATGGCGCGCAAGGGAAAACGTGAGGACGTGCAGCAGACCTTCCGGCAGTTCGCCTGGAATCTGGCGGCGGTGATCGCCAGCACCAAGGGTTCGCCGAAGCCGCCGCCCAAGCCCGCCGGGAGCCGCTGATGGCGCTGATCCCGATCGATGCCGAGGGGCGGTTCGGAGGCTATGCCAGCGTGTTCGGGCGGGTCGATGCCGGCGGCGACATGGTTATGGCGGGGGCCTTCCGGGCGAGCCTTGCCCAACGGCGCGCCCGCATCCGCATGCTGTTCCAGCACGATCCCAAGGAGCCGGTGGGCACCTGGGACGAGCTGCGCGAGGACGGGCACGGCCTGTTCGTCAGCGGCCGGCTTAGCCCGGTGCTGGGCGAGGGGCATGTGGCACAGGGAGAATTCCATGGCTGAGACGCGTTTCGAGCAGTGCCTGGCGGCAGTGCTGAAGGAGGAGGGTGGCTTTTCCGACCATCCTGCCGATCCCGAGGGCGCCACCAACATGGGCATCACCCGGCGCACTTTGGCCGCATGGCGAGGGGTGTCGCCGTGGCAGAGCCTTGATCCTGCCGAGGTGAAGGCGCTGACGCGGGAGGAGGCGGCGCGCATCTACCTTGCGCGCTGCTGGGAAGCCGTTGCGGCCGATCACTTGCCGGTGGGGCTCGACCTCGCCGTCTTCGACTTCGCGGTGAACTCGGGGCCGGTGCGGGCGGTGCGAACGCTGCAGGAGCTGTTGGGCACCGACCCCGACGGCATCCTGGGCCCGCGCACACTCGGCGCCATTGAACAACGGGTGCGGCGTGGCGGGCTGCGGCTGCTGATCGAGGTCTATTGCGACCGGCGGCTCGCCTTCCTCCAGGCGCTGGCCACCTTTCCGGTGTTCGGGCGCGGCTGGCCCCGCCGGGTCGCCACCACACGCGCCACAGCACTGCACGGCATCGAAC
>JAEZFJ010000400.1 GCA_023437755.1 Pseudomonadota bacterium | reverse complement strand
AACCCGGCGCCGGCGGTGGTGCCGGCCGGCACCGATCCGGACGACGTGGTGATCGGCCGCCGCGAGCATCCGCGGATCATCGCCGCCTATGGCGGGGTGTACGAGGACCGCCAGGCCGAGATCATGGTGGCGCGGATCGTCGGCCGCCTCCTGGCAGCGGCGAACCAGCCCAATGCGCAGTTCCAGGTCACCATTCTCGACACCTCGGAAGTGAATGCCTTCGCCTTGCCGGGCGGGTTCGTCTATGTGACGCGCGGCCTGCTGGCGCTGGCCTCGGACACGAGCCAGCTCGCCGCGGTGCTGGCGCACGAGATCGCGCACGTGACGCTGCGCCATGCCCGCGCCCGGACCGACCGCAGCCGGACCAACGAGATCGTCGACCGGGTGATCACCGGAGTGTTCGGCGGCAGCGGCGGCAATTCGGCCCGCACGCAGGAAGCCATGGCGGCGTTCAGCCAGAACCAGGAGCTCGAAGCGGACCGCGAAGGCATCGAGATCGCGGGCAAGGCAGGCTATGACCCGCAAGCCGCAGCGCGCTTCCTGACGGTGATGAGCCGGTTCGCCGCCTTCTCGGCCGGCACTTCGGCGGGCGACGACGGGTTCCTGTCCTCGCACCCGTCGACGCCGGCGCGCATTCAGAAGGCACTCGATACCGCCCGCACCATGTTCGGCCAGAACGGCATGGGCGAGACCGATCGCGACGGGTATCTGGCAGCGATCAGTGGCATGGCGTTCGGCGAGAGCCCTGCGCAGGGATCGATCGTGGGCCGCCGGTTCGTGCATCCCGCGTCCAAATTCACCTTCACCGTGCCGCAGGGCTATGCGCTGCAGAACTCGCAGAGTGCGGTGGTGGGCGTGGCCGGTGATGGCGAGGCGGTGCGCTTCGACAGCGCCGACGTGCAGCCGGAGGTGGCGTTGACCGACTACCTCAAGTCCGGGTGGATCGCCGGGCTAAAGGCGGACACCGTCAAATCCGAGAGCTACAACGGCATTGAGATGGCCACCGGGCTGGCGCAGACCGACCAATGGTTCTTCCGCGTGTCGGTGATGCGCCTCGACGGGCAGGTGTACCGGTTCATCTTCGCGGCCAAGGCTGACGGCTCGCGCTTTGCGGAAGGCGCCACCGAGACGCTCAGGAGCTTCCGGCGCACCACGGCGGCCGATCTCGGCGGCATCCGCAAGCTGGCGGTGCAGATCGTCACGGCCCGGTCCGGCGATACAGCCGAGGCGCTGGCACGGCGGATGTCGGGGCTCACGCGCGGCAGCGAGCTGTTCTACATCATCAACGACCTGTTCCCGGGCGACCCGCTGGTGCCGGGGCAGAAGTACAAGCTGGTCGCGCTGCAGTAAGTCAGCCGAGCTTGGCGGCCTGGGATTCGATGACGTTGGCGGCTCCGCCGGTGCCATAGCCCATCAGGTTGAACAGGGCGTCCCCGAACACCGCGAAGCTGCTGATCAGGGCGACCGCGATCAACCCCGCGAGCAATCCGTACTCGATGGCTGTCGCGCCGGTCTCGTCGGTGATGAAGGCGTGGAGATTGGCCATGACTTGCCCTCTACAGCCGGTCGCGCAGGGCGGCGACCAGCGGTTCGTCGGCGGGGGGCATCGGGAAGGCGGCCATCTCCGCCGGTGTCACCCAAGCCAGGGCGGCGTGTTCCAGCGCCGAAGGCGTCCCCTGCCATCTCCTGCAGGTGAACAGTGGCATCAACAGGTGAAAATTCTCGTAAGCGTGGCTGGCGAAGGAATGTGCCACGAGATCGGTCAAGGCGACCGCGATCCCGAGTTCTTCCTGGAGCTCACGCACCAGTGCCGCTTCCGGCCCCTCGCCCGGCTCGAGCTTGCCGCCGGGGAACTCCCACAGCCCGGCCAGTTGCTTGCCCTCGGGACGCTGGGCGATGAGGATGCGGTTCTCGGCGTCGATCAGGGCCGCGGCGGCAACGAGCAGCACGGGTCGGGTGCTCATGAGGTGCCCCCGAGAACACGGTATTCGTAGTCATACCGATGGGCATAGCCGAGACGACGGTAGAGTGCCTGGCCGGCAATGTTGTCGGCGGCCACGTTGAGGGCAGCGAGGGTGGCGCCTTCGGCCCTGGCCCAGGCGAGGCCGGACCGCATCGTTGCCAGGGCGAAGCCCTTGCCGCGGTGCTCCTTGTGCGTGATGACGTTGCCGGTGATCACCACGCCGTCGGCAACGTCCATCAAGGCCGAGGCAACGGGTTCCCCATCCTGAACGAGCAAGATGCCGCGTGCGGGCACCCGGATTGCGGCAAGTACGGCCGACATGCGCCGGGTGCGTTCGTCGGAATAGCCTTGCAGCTTCTGCTGGGCGGCGATGAATTCGGGATCGAGCGGCGAAAGCAGCCGCGCGCGGGAATCGGCATCGTGATGATCCACCGGCATGGCGAAGACGTGGCTGTGGTCGACAGCCATCCAGCCACGGAGGTCAAGCGCGGCGCGCAGTTTGGCAGGCGCCTGCGGTGTGAGGCGGAACACCGGCTGCAGTCCGCGGGTTTGGTGCCAGAGAGCCGCCTCGTCGATGCGGCGGTCGAGGTCCGCCTCGTCGGTCGGGTCGAACGGCTGCACCGAGTTGGCACGGTGGGTGTAGCCGCCGGAGGCGCGGCGAGCCCAGGAGCCATCCCATTCAACTTTGATGCCGGGCCAGCACTGAAGCCCCGCCCGCTCGATGCGTTCGACAGGCGGCTCCATCTCAGCTCCGGTAGTCGCCGTTGATGGCGATGTAGCCGTGGGTGAGGTCGCAGGTGTAGACGGTCGCCCGGCCCTGCCCCAGGCCGATGCCGACG
>JAEZFJ010000211.1 GCA_023437755.1 Pseudomonadota bacterium | reverse complement strand
AATCGCGGCTACATCGGCCAGATGCGCGCACGCCAGCAGCAGCAGGAAGCGGCTCGCAAAAAGTAGTGCGCGACGACTTTTAGAAGCCGAGGCTGCCGCTGGGTTTGCCCAGCGGCGCCATCATGACGGGCGCCCTGTGTGCGCCCAACAAGGGAGCAAGAACAGAATGTCGAATGACAAGCTCGATGCGGACGTGATCGTTGTCGGCGCCGGTAACGCGGCAGCATCGGCAGCGCTCGCGGCACGCGATGCAGGCGCGCGCGTGATCATGCTGGAAGCCGCGACCATCGAGGAGCGCGGCGGCAACTCGACCTACACCGCCGGCGCGACGCGCCTCGTCTACAACTCGGTCGAGGATGTGACGTCGCTCGTCGATCTCTCCGAGGCCGAGCTCGCGAGCATGGATTTCGGCACGTACACCGAGGAGCAGTACTTCGAGGACATGTATCGCATGACGCGGTACCGCACGGATCCCGAGCTCTGCGACATCCTCGTGCACAACAGCCTTTCGACGTGGCAGTGGCTGCGCAAGCAGGGTGTGAAGTTCCAGACCTCGCAGGGCCGTCAGGCCTTCAAGGTCGACGGCAAGTTCAAGTTCTGGGGCGGCCTCTGCGTCGAGATCTGGGGCGGTGGCCCGGGCCTCGTCGATATGGAGCACGATATCTGCCAGAAGAAGGGTATCGACATCCGCTACGAGACGGCGGGCGTCTCATTGCTGACAGATGACACCGGCCGCGTGACGGGCGTGAAGGTGCGCCACAAGGGCCGCACCACCGATTTCACCGCGGGCGCTGTCGTGCTCGCGTGCGGCGGGTTCGAATCCAACGCCGAAATGCGTGCGCGCTACATGGGCCCCGGCTGGGAGCTCGCGAAAGTACGCGGCACCCGCTACAACACGGGCGGCGGTATCAAGATGGCGCTCGATATCGGCGCCATGCCCTGGGGTCACTGGTCGAGCGGTCACGCCGTCGGCTGGGACTACAACGCGCCGCCCTTCGGCGATCTCTCCGTTGGCGACAACTTCCAGAAGCACTCCTATCCGCTCGGCATCATGGTCAATGCGCGCGGCGAGCGCTTCGTCGACGAGGGCTTCGACTTCCGCAACTACACGTACGCACGCTACGGCCACGTGATCAAAGATCAGCCGGACATGATGGCGTGGCAGATCTTCGACAAGAAGGTGCTGCACCTATTGCGCGACGAATATCGCATCCGCCGCGTCACGAAGGTGTCGGCCGATACGCTGGAGGATCTGGTGAAGAAGCTCGAAGGCGTGGATGCGGAGAAGTGTCTCGCTGAGCTGAAGGCGTACAACGCGGCGGTCATGGCGGACGTGCCGTTCAATCCGGCCATCAAGGATGGACGCGGCACGCAGGGCCTGAAGGTCGCCAAGTCGAATTGGGCGAACGTGCTCGATGAGCCGCCGTACGAAGCCTATCAGGTGACCTGCGGCCTGACCTTCACCTTCGGCGGTCTCAAGATTTCGACGGGCTGCGAGGTCGAGGACACAGCGGGCCAGGCGATCCCCGGCCTCTATGCAGCGGGCGAACTGGTCGGCGGGCTCTTCTATCACAACTACCCGGGCGGCACGGGCCTGACGTCCGGCGCCGTGTTCGGCAAAATCGCCGGCGAAGGCGCGGCCGCCTGCGCGCTTGGTGCGGGTCAGCGCGGAGTTTGAAGGCCGCCGCGCACTTCCCCTTCTCCCCGTTCCTTCAACGGGGAGAAGGTCGGGATGAGGGGCGGCAGCACTTTCCGACGTTTGCTTTTGCCGCCGCCCCTCACCCTAACCCTTTCCCCGCAAGGGCGGGGAGAGGGGACTAAGGAGCGGCCGAAGGCCGCGAGGTGAGGATGCCAACCGGCGAGGCAGCGCCGCGGCGCGTGTAGGCGCAGCCGTACGCGACCGCGGAAAAAGACGTTCTACATCGAGCCCGGGAAGATACCGCCGTCGAGCAGCAGGTTCTGGCCGGTGATGAATCCCGCGTGCTTCGAGCACAGGAATGCTGCGGACGCGCCGAACTCCTCGGTGTTGCCGAAGCGGCCGGCGGGGATCGTCTTCTTGCGCTCTTCCTGAACCTGATCGACGGAGACGCCCCGCGTCTCGGCCATCTTCTTGCTCGTGCCGCGCAGGCGGTCGGTGTCGAATGGGCCGGGCAGGATGTTGTTGATCGTCACGTTCTTGGCGGCAGCTTTGCGCGCGATGACAGCGATGGCGCCGGTGAGGCCGGTGCGTGCGCCGTTCGAAAGCTCGAGCGAGGCGATCGGCGCCTTCACCGACTGCGAGGTGATGTTGACGATGCGGCCGAAGCCGCGATCCATCATGCCGTAGACGGTCGCTTGGATCAGCGCGATCGGCGTGATCATGTTCCACTCGACGGCCTTGCGCCAATCGTCGAGCGTGAAGTCCTTGAAATCTCCGGGGGGCGGACCGCCGGCGTTGTTGATCAGGATATCGGGATTGGGGCAAGCGGCGAGCACGGCTTTGCGGCCTTCCTCGGTGGTGATGTCGCCCGCGATCGCGGTCACCTTCACGCCGGTTGCCTTGCGGATCTCTTCGGCGGTCGCCTCGATGTCGGCCTTGGTCCGTGCCGTGATGAAGAGGTTCACGC
>JAEZFJ010000327.1 GCA_023437755.1 Pseudomonadota bacterium | reverse complement strand
CTTTCCCTGTGCGCGCAGGCCGCCGCGCAGCGGCGCGACGGTGAGCGAAGCTGCAAAATGCTCCACGAAGGTCAGCTTGAGGGTAATTGCAAGCTGCTCCCGCTGGTCCTGATCGAGCTCAACTTCGATACTGCGTCCACCAGCCGGAAGGCGGTCGATGCGCACGACTGCATCGAACAATGGTTCCTCGCGCCGGCTCATGTGTCTGCTCCAAAATGGATGGAGCCCGCGATAATCTGCTCGGGTGTCTGGGTGGAAAGAACGTCATCCTGGACCAGCATATACTCGGCCAGGGCACGGACATGCGGGCCCGTGCCCTCATCGAAGACGTTACGCGATAGTACCTGCTCCACGGCGGCGACATCATCGGCGTCCATCGCCATGTTCAGCGACGCCAGCAGCCCGAAGAAGATGTTGCCCATCTTCTGGATCTTCTTGGGGACACCGATGTCCGTAACACCCATCTCGCGAAGGGAGCGATCCATGTCCTTGAAGAACAGGTCGAACACCGCCTGGCTGAACTGCTTCTGGGGGCCCGACTCAGCGCGCAGACGGCGGAAGAGCAGCGCCATGTGGAGGCTGATCATGTCGAAGCGGCCGGTGACGGTGTCCGGCACCTGCCAGTCGGCATAGAAACGGGGTTGCCGGGATTGCGCCACAATGGCGCTATAGACGGCGTAAACGGGTTGAGTGGCAGTATTCCTGCGGAACAGGGACAGGATCATGGGACGGCGCCGGGCCTTTCATTGATCCACCAGCGGGGCATAAACATCCGCCGCGGACCATTGCCAGCTTGCCAGAACGACAGGTTGGCAGCTACACATTCCGGCGACTGCCAAGGCCGCCGCCTCGTTGTCGAGCCTATAGTCGAGTGCCATCGGGAAAGTCAATTTCACATGCTCCTGCGTACAGTTTCAGCACCGATCGCCGCTGCCCTCGTGGCGCTGACCCTTGCCGCCTGCACCAGCAGTACGTCATTGGTCAGCACCCGCACTCAGGGCTACGAGATCCCGGATACGGCGCTGCAGCAGATTCGCCCGGGCCAGAGCCAGCAGCTCGTGACGCTGGTGCTGGGCTCGCCGCAGTCCACCAATACCTTCGGTGACCAGACTGCATGGTACTATGTCGAAACCAAGGTCCGGCAGACCTCCTTCGGGATGACCATGGTCGACTCCCGCACCGTGGTAGCGGTGTACTTCGACAAGAACGGCAAGGTTGTCGACAAGGCGGTGTACGGCCTCGAAGACGGCAAGACCGTCACCATCGAGACGCGCAGGACGCCTTCGTTCGGCGAAGACCGCACCTTCATCGACCAGATTCTGCAGTCGTTCTAGGCTGCAACAAACTCTGACGTTTCGAGCCCCGGCCCCTGCGCCGGGGTTTTGTCATGCGGCCAAGGTGCGTGATCGCATCGCCGACCATGCCAGCATCAGGATCGTCAGCGTGGCCACGGGAATGGCGAGCGTGTTGATCGATTCCCAGCCGATGGTCTGCAACAGCAGCCCGGATCCGAGCGACGCCAAGGCGCTGCTGCCGAACACCACCTGCTCGTTTATTGCCTGGACACGGCTGGCTTCAGCCGGGCGATAGGCCGTGCTCAGCATGGTGGTCGAACCGATGAAGCCGAAGTTCCAGCCCAGACCCAGCAGAACCAGCGCCACGGTGAAGTGCGCAACTGTGATGCCGCTGAGGGCCGCTGCCGCGCAGGCGATGATCAGCAGCAGACCAATGGCCGTCACCAGGGGTGCACCGATCTTGCGGATGATGGCGCCGGTGATGAAGCTGGGCGCGAACATCGCGACGACGTGCCACTGGATCGCCCCGCTCGCCTCTGTCGGGGAGTGGCCGCAGAGATGCACCATCGCCAGAGGAGCTGCGACCATGATCAGGGTCATCAGCGCGTAGGTCAGGGCGGCGCTGACCATCGGCAGCACGACTTCCGGCCGGCGCAGCAATTCGGCCGTAGGGCGGCCCGCCTCTGCATGGCCGCCAGGTTCGATCGTCGGAGCAAGGCGCGTGGGGGCTAGTGCCAGAATCGACAATATCGACAGGCAGCCGATGACGAGAAAGCTGGCGGCGTATTCAGCGCCGGGAATCCAGTTCCGAGTGAGCGAGCCAAGCTGCGGGCCGAAGAAGCCTGCCGCGACTCCACCGAACATCACCCATGAAATGGCGCGGCTCTTCAACTCGGGGCCAACGCTGTCCGCTGCCGCGAACCGCACCTGCTGCAGAAAGGCACCCGACATGCCCACCAGCACCAGTGCCGCGGCGAAGAGGTAGAAATTGCCGATGACCAGCGACAGCGCTGCCAGCAGAGAGGCAGGGATCCCCAACGCGGCGCCCAGCTGCAGCCCGCGCCTGCGACCGAGCCGGTAGATCAACATGGTCGCGACGGAGGTGGTGAGGGCCAGGCCCACGATCATCGCGGTGACCGGGGCGGTGGCCAGCGAGGGGTCGGGGGCTAGCCGAACCGCGGCAAGTGCCGCCACCGTCATCACGATCGAGGAGTTGGAACCGCCGAGAGCCTGCACAGCGGCCAGCAGGCCGATGTTACGTGCGGAACCACGGGAGGATGGCTGACTCATTTGGGGTGCTCCGGGGGCCCATCCTGATAGACCTACCCTGCCCCCGCCGCAATGAAGCCGCTAGACGTCGGTGCCGGCGTGACGTGCCATCGCGTCCAGCGTGGCATTGACCAGGCCGGTGGCATCGTCGTCGTAGAACGCCTTGGCGACGTCAACATACTCGGTGATGACGACGCGCGCCGGAATGTCCTTGCGCCGCAGGAGTTCGAATGCGGCTGCACGCAGGATGGCGCGGAGGGTGGCGTCAATCCGGTCAACGGGCCAGTTATCAACCAATGCCTTGTCCACCGACGGGTCGATCTCAAGCTGGTGACGGGCCACGCCGTTGACGATCTGGCGGAAGAAATCGGCATCCGCGGGCAGGTACTGTTCGCCTTCGATCTCCCGACCCAGGTGAAAGGCCCCGAACTGGGCAAGCGTGTCTTCGAGCGTCTGGCGGCCGACGTCCATCTGGTAGAGGGCTTGCACCGCAGCGAGGCGAGCGGCGCCGCGCTGATTGGCAGGCCGGTTGGTGTCTGGATCGCGTCGGGGGGCTTGCGGCATTAGTCGTTCAACTTCGCTTTGATGGCCGCGAGGGCCAACGCCGCGCGGGCGGCGTCACCACCGCGGTCCTGATCTTCCGGCCGGGCTCGTGCCAGCGCCTGCCCTTCGTTCTCGACGGCAAGCAAGCCAACCCCCAGCGGCACGGCGTCGCCGACCGATAGGTCGATGAGAGCTCGCACACTCTGGGTAACAACGGCATCGTAGTGCCCGGAATGGCCGCGGATGACGCAGCCGAGGGCGATGTAGCCGTCGAAATCGCGCGCGTCCAGAGCCATGGCAACGGCGGCAGGCAATTCGAGGGCGCTCGGCACGAGTATGGTTTCGTGCGTGGCTCCCGCCGCCTCAAGCGCCGCGACCGCACCCCAATGCAGGGCATCGGCAATGTCGGGGTAGGACCGCCCCTCCACGATCAGGAAATGGTAGCCGTCGGCCGAGCCGGGTTCGATCGGGAAACGGGCGCCGTAGGAATCCATGTGCGGGACCTTTGCTGGAGCGGACTGGTATAGCCACAACGCTCCAGCATTCCATTAGTCTCCACCGGCATCGGCTGCAACAGCCGGGGCCTCAGCCGTCCTCGTCGATGACTGTCTGATCCTCCGCCAGTTCGGCGAGGAAACTGCGGAAATCGTCGGCGGCGGAGAAGTTGCGATACAC
>JAEZFJ010000286.1 GCA_023437755.1 Pseudomonadota bacterium | reverse complement strand
CGTCGGCCCCGGCCGGCAGCGCGTTGAACTTCAGATCCGCACCGAGGACATGGACAGAGTCGCCGAGTTCGGCATCGCCGCCCACGCTCTCTACAAGGATGGCGCCTCCGCCAATCTCGGCCGCATCGAAGCCGAGTCGCAGGCTTACGGCTCGCTGCGCCAGACCATCGGGCACCTGACCTCCGGCATCTCCACCGAGGATTTTCTCGAATACACCAAGCTGGAGCTGTTCCAGGACCAGGTGTTCTGCTTCACCCCGCGGGGGCGTCTGATCGCCCTGCCACGGGGCGCCACGCCCATCGATTTCGCCTACGCGCTGCACACCGACATCGGCGATACGTGTGTCGGTGCCAAGATCAACGGCGCCATCTTGCCGCTTGTCACCCAGCTCCGCTCGGGCGACGAGGTCGAGATCATCCGCGACCAGAACCATTCCCCACCGGCGAACTGGATCGGCATCGCCGCCACCGGCAAGGCCCGGGCCGCCATCCGTCGCGCCGTGCGCAACGCCGCCTCGCAGCGCGCCTTCGCCCTGGGCGAACATGTCCTCAACATGATGCTCGATCGTGAAGGCGTCATGCTCGACGACACCGAGGCCAAGGCGCTGTCAGATGCCTTGGGCTATCCGGGCCGCCGTGAACTGCTGGTCGCGGTGGGCGAGGGCAAGGTCGGCTCCGAGCCACTCGCCAACGAACTGGTCCGGGTCAAGGGCCTCCGCAAGCGTCGCCGCAAGCTCGACATGCCGGTGGCGGATACGGCTCATGGCTGGTTCGCCCTGCGTGCCACCGATCTCTTCCGCTTCCGCGCCCCCGGCGGCCAGAAGCCGGGCGTCCGTGCCAAGGCCGCGCTGGCGCAGCTCGACTTCCACACACCGGTCACCGTTTCGGGGGAAGGGGTTGTCCCCGGCGATCGCCTCGTCGGCATCCTGCAGCCTGATGCGCCGCTGATGGTCTACCCCATCCACTCGGACGCGCTGATCAATTTGCATGACAGCGATGTCGCCTGGATCGATGTGCGCTGGAACCTCGACGAGCGCGTGGACCGGCTTTACCCCACCGTCGTCAGCATGGAATCGGTCAACAAGCCCGGCTCCCTGGCGCAGATTTCCTCGGCCATCGCCGCCTGCGACGCCAACATCAACAACCTCGTCATGCGGATGATCTCCCCCGATTTCCACCACATGATCTTCGAGATCGAGGTGCGCGACCTTGCGCAACTCACCGATGTTCTGGCAACGCTCAAGCGCAGTCCCGGCCTCAGCGCCGTCCAGCGCGCTGGCCTCCGGGAGGCGTCCATGATCTCGACGCTGGAATGGGACGGACGCGTGGACAAGAGGTTTGCCGATGACGAAAGATGAAGTCCTGAACGTTTTCCGCGAGTGCGGAGCGATGCTTGAGGGGCACTTCATCCTCTCCTCGGGCCTGCGCTCACCGGGCTTCCTGCAGAAGGCCAGGGTCTTCCAGTATCCGGCCCAGACCGAAAAGCTCTGCCGTGCGCTCGCAGAACGCATCCGCGCTGAAATCCCCGGCGTCACCAAGGTGGTCTCCCCGGCTATCGGCGGCATCATCCCGGGCTACGAGACGGCGCGCCACCTCAACGTGCCGGCGCTCTACACCGAGCGCGTTGACGGCCAGTTCGAACTCCGCCGCGGCTTCGAGATCGCCGCCGGCGACCAGGTGGTGGTGGTGGAAGACATCGTTTCCACGGGCCTTTCCATCCGCGAATGCGTCGACGCGCTCCGCAAGATCGGCGCCAATGGCGTTGCCGCCGCCTGCCTGATCGACCGCTCCGGCGGCGAGGCCGATGTCGGCGTGCCGCTGATCGCGCTGATCGACTACAAGGTCCCCGCCTATGCGGCCGACCAACTCCCCCCGGAACTGGCGGCCATCCCCGCCGTCAAACCCGGCAGCCGCGGCATACAGGGCGTGAAATGATCATCGGCCTCGGCTCAGACCTCATCCAGATCCATCGTGTCGAGCAGACCCTGGCGCGGTTCGGCCAGCGTTTCGTCAACCGCTGCTTCACTGAGATCGAGCAGAAGAAGTCCGACCGCCGGGCGCAGCGCGCCGCCTCCTACGCCAAGCGCTTTGCCGCCAAGGAGGCATGCTCGAAGGCCTTGGGCACCGGCCTCAGCCAGGGCGTCTACTGGCGCGACATGGGCGTGGTGAACCTGCCATCCGGCAAGCCCACCATGCGCCTCACCAACGGCGCCGCCCGCGCCCTCGCGCGTCTTGTGCCGCTCGGGCACGAGCCCCATATCCACCTGACCATCACCGACGACGCCGGCCTAGCCCAGGCCTTCATCATCATTGAGGCGCTGCCCCAGGCCGGGCCCGAAAAGTTGTAACGGCCTCCGGACCGGCTTACCGCCCCTCATTGACCCGGGAACGGCAAAAGCCTAACCCTTCGGCACCCCTGAACCCGGGAACACACATGAGCCAGTCTGCCGACAAGACCGTCAAGAAGTCCGCCGCCAGCGAGTGGTGGGAGACCTTCGTGGTCGTGGTCGAGGCGCTGCTGATCGCGATCGTGCTGCGCTCGTTCCTTTATCAGCCGTTCTCCATCCCCACCGCGTCCATGCAGCAGACGCTGATGATCGGCGACTACTTCGTCGCCAACAAGTTCGTCTGGGGCTACGGCAAGCACTCCTTCTCGCTCGGGCGCTACGGCAACTTCACGCTGCTCGATTTCGAGCTGCCGATCACCGATCGCATCCTCGGCCGCACGCCCAACCGCGGCGACATTGCCGTGTTCCGGCCCGTCCCTCAGGACATTGAGTACATCAAGCGCGTGGTCGGCCTGCCGGGCGATCGCATCCAGGTCCGCGAAGGCCGCCTCTACATCAATGGCACCATGGTGGAGCGCGAACTCCTTGGCACCAAGCAGGACACCGACAGCGAAGGCGTGACCCGCGAGGTCAGCGTCTATCGCGAGACCTTCCCGGAAGGCACCAGCCATATCATCCAGGAAATCTCCGACAACGGCCCCCTCGACAACACGCCGGAATACGTCGTTCCCGCCGGGCACTTCTTCATGATGGGTGACAATCGCGACCGGTCCGCCGATAGCCGCGTGCTGTCCCAGGTCGGCTATGTCCCTGACGAGAACCTGATCGCCAAGGCCGAAGCGCGCTTCTTCTCTATCCGCGACAATATTCCGCCGTGGCAGATCTGGCAGTGGCCGGCGAACGTCCGCTGGGACCGCATGTTCCAGGGCGTCGACAGTGCCACGCCCTACGACACGACTCCCGTCCCGTGAGCCGACGCGACCCGTCATTCGAAAAGCTCCAGTCCCGGATCGGCCATCGCTTTGCCGATCTGGACTTGCTGGAGCGGGCGCTGACCCACTCCAGCGCCATTTCCCCCGCCAAGCGCATCGAGCGCTCCTACCAACGCCTTGAGTTCCTCGGCGACCGCGTGCTCGGGCTCGTCGTGGCCGACATCCTCTACCGGCGTTTTCCCAAGGGCAATGAGGGCGAACTCAGCCGCACCCTCAACACCCTTGTCCGCAAGGAGACTTGCGCCGTCATCGCCCGCCAGCTCGATCTCGGCTCGGAGATGATCCTCGGCGAAAGCGAGGCGCGGACCGGTGGCGCGGAGAAGGAAGCAATACTCGGCGATGTCACCGAGGCGGTGATTGGCGCCCTCTATCTCGATGGCGGTCTCGGCCGCGCCTACGAGTTCGTCGAGCGCATGTTCGGCGACCTCCTGGTTGAGGGGCAGACCGATCGCGCTGACGCCAAGACAACGCTGCAGGAATGGGCCCAGGCCCGCGGCCTCGAACCGCCGACCTACACCCTCGCTGAGCGCACCGGCCCCGACCATGCCCCCGAGTTCACCATCCGCGTCACTCTCGGCGCGTTCGAGCCGCTGACCGCCACCGGCCCCTCCAAGAAGATCGCCGAGCACAAGGCTGCCGAGCTCTTCCTGATCCGCCAGAACGTGTGGAAGGAACCCGCATGACCGAGCTCACCCCCACCGACAC
>JAEZFJ010000161.1 GCA_023437755.1 Pseudomonadota bacterium | reverse complement strand
GGATAAGGTGCGCCAACCTTCCAGATAGACGTGGATTCGCGAGTGCATGTGATTGCCGCGGATCGGACGACCCGGGTCGCCGATTTTTCAGACGAGGTCTTCGGTCCCTGCCATCCTGTGGCCGAGGGCCGCTCATGACTACAGTCATCGACCCCTTGGTCCCGCACGAGGTTTTCACCCGGCGGTTGGCAGATCTGTGCCTTCTCTCCCCGGCAGCCCTGGCAGCAGCCCGGACGCTGATCTCGCGCATCCGCGATGTGCGTCCGCGAGGCGAGATTATCGCCCTGAACGGAGGCGTACCCGGGGCACGGGTGCTGCTGAGTGGCTTTGCCTGCCGCTACCGCGATGATGTGGATGGGAGGCGGCAGATCACCGGCTTCGTGCTGCCGGGTGAATTGTGCGATTTCGGCTTTCTTTCTGCCACGCCCGCAGTGCAGGCGGTCACGGCGACAGCGCCGTGCACTCTGGGCGAAATCGCCTCCGTGGACCTCGCGGGCGTGACGGAGGAGTATCCTGACGTCATGGTGGCGCTGTTGCGTGCGGCAGCGGTGGATCAGAATGTGTCACGCGAACTGGTGGCGAGCCTCGGCTCGCGCAGCGCCGTGCAACGCACCGGTCATCTTCTGTGCGAGCTGCACTTCCGCCTGGGTGTGGTCGGTGGCCTGCGGGCGGAAAACGAGTTCGAGCTGCCGCTGACGCAATCGGAACTGGGGGAGGCGCTGGGCCTGTCCACGGTCCACGTCAACCGCACGCTTCAGGTGTTGCGCCGCGAACGGCTGGTGGAAACGCGGGGGCGCCTTGTGCTGCTGCCCGACCCGGAGGCTCTGGCGCGGTTCTGCGGGTTTGATCCGGTCTATCTCAGGCCCGCTTCCAGGGCGACGGCTACAGAGCAGCGTTCCGCTCAAGGGTGACGGCAACGCACCTTGCGAGCCGATGAAGCGGGCTTTGCTGTTTGTTGATCGGGGGAGCGTCCCTGTGGACCAGACGGAGCCCGTCGTTGCCGCGTGTCTGCGTCAAATAGGTGTCCACCTCGGCAAGTACCATGGCCGCACTGAGTGGCTTCGGCAGCACCGGAAGCTGCCCCAGAACTCCCGTGGGCAGCCCTGTGTCTTTCTCGCTTAGGAACATCACCGGGATGGCACGGGCCCGCAACTCCATGGCGAACTCGCCGGAGCTCTTGCCGTAGAGGCTGGTGTCGAGAAGCGCCAGATCGACGCGCCGCCGCCCCAGCAAGCACTCGGCGTGGAAGGTTGTGAGCGCCGGGCCGAAGGCGACCGCTCCTGCCTCTTTCAACGCTTCGACCAGTGACTTGCCGAAGGCGATGTCGTCATCGACGACCAAGACGCGTTTGCCGCTGATTTCGGTCACGATATTCTCCCCGCAGGGCCGCATAACGCGCGGGTGCGGCTGTCGTTGCTGCGCAGCTCAGAAGTAGCTTGCGTTAAACTCAGGGCACGGCCGGGCTAACCTGGGTGAAGCCAGCAACGATGCGTTCACCGTTCCGGTTTGCAGCGAGACCTCTGCCAAGGAGCGCTCGCAATGGCTGGCGACAAACAACTTTCTTTTTCGGTGGTGACCGGCGCTTCCTCCGGGATCGGGCTGGAGCTTGCCAGAATAGCGGCCCAGCGAGGTTCCGACCTCGTAATTGCCGCGGATGGCGCCGAAATCCTCTCAACCGCTTCGGAACTGGCATCCCTTGGGGTCACTGTTGAGCCGGTGCAGGCGGACCTCGCCACCCGTGACGGCGTGAACACCCTTGTGGAGCGGGTTCGCGCCACCGGCCGTCCGATCGATGCGCTGTTTGCGAATGCGGGTGTAGGCCTGGGCAAGGGATTTCTCGATCAGGACTTCGACGACATTCAGCGGGTGATCGATACCAATGTGGTCGGCACCACCTACCTGCTGCATCGGTTCGTCAACGACATGCGACGCCAGGGCTTCGGCCGCGTGCTGATTACCGGCTCCATCGCCGGGTTGATCCCCGGCAGCTTTCAGGCGGTTTACAACGCCACCAAGGCATATGTGGACTCCTTCGCCTACGCACTGCGCAATGAACTCGAGGGCAGCGGCGTCACCGTCACGGTGCTGATGCCCGGCCCCACTGACACCGACTTCTTCGACGAGGCCGACATGGAGGACACCCGCGTCGGCCGCGGCAAGAAAGATGATCCTGCCAATGTCGCCAAGGCTGGTTTCGAGGCGATGCTGCGCGGTGACGGCCATGAGGTCAGCGGCTTCCCCAACAAGCTGCAGGCGCTGATGTCGCGCTTCCTTTCCGACAAGCAATTGGCCGGCATGCACCGCAAGCTCGCCGAGCCGCTCGATGACGGCAAACGCCACTGAGAAGGGCCCCTACATGCAACAACACGACGACGCACCTGACCGCGCCCGGCGCGACGACAAGGATGGCGACCTCGCCATCGTTGGTCGCACCGTCCTGATCAACAAGCCTCGGCAGGAGGTTTATGCCTTCTGGCGGGATTTCTCGAACCTGCCGCGCTTTATGCGCGCGGTCGACACCATCGAGATCGACGGGCCTCTTACCCGCTGGACGGTCAAGGCGCCGCTCGGCCAGACCGTGACGCTGGTGACAGAAGTCACCGAGGACGTGCCCGGCAGCGCCATCGGCTGGCGCTCGACCGAGGAGTCCCAGATCAAGACCGAAGGGCGGGTGAGCTTCACCGACGCCGTCGGCGACCGCGGCACTGCGGTCACCGCGGACATCCAATACGAGCCGCCGGCGGGCGATCTCGGCCGCCTGGCAGCCAAGCTGTTCGGCGCCGAGCCGAACATCCAGGCGCGCCATGAACTGAAGCGGCTCAAGATGCTGCTCGAGACCGGCGAGATCGCTACCGCCATCAATCACCGGGACCAGGAGAACAACGACTGATGCGCGCACTGACCTGGCATGGACCCAACGACGTACGGGTGGACACCCATCCCGACCCCGAGATCATCACCCCCCGCGACGCCATCATCCGCGTCACCTCCACCGCCATCTGCGGCTCGGACCTGCATCTTTACGATGGCGTCATCCCCGGCATGAAATCGGGCGACATTCTCGGCCATGTGTTCATGGGCGATGTCGTCGAGGTGGGCGCCCGCAGCACCCTCACCAAGGGACAGCGGGTGGTGGTGCCTTTCACCATCTCCTGCGGCCAGTGCTTCTTCTGCCAGCAGCAGCAGTTCTCGGCCTGCGACAACACCAATCCGGCTGAAAAGCAGGACGTCTCGGAAAAGCTCTACGGCCACGCCATGAGCGGCATCTTCGGCTATTCGCACATGACCGGCGGCTATGCCGGCGGCCAGGCCGAATATGTCCGCGTGCCGTTCTCCGATGTCGGCCCCATCGTCATTCCCGATGGCATGGACGACGAGACGGTGCTGTTCCTGTCCGACATCCTGCCCACCGGCTGGATGGCGGCGGAGAATGCCGAGATCCAGCCGGGCGACACCGTGGCCGTCTGGGGCGCGGGGCCAGTGGGGCTGTTTGCCGTCCAGTCAGCGATGCTGATGGGCGCTGCCCAGGTGATCGCCATCGACCACCACCCCAACCGGCTGAAGCTGGCACAGAAGTTCGGCGCCAGGATCATCAACTTCGAGGAGACCCATGTCCGCGAAGCCCTGATGGAGATGACCGCCGGAATCGGTCCGGATGCGGTGATCGACGCTGTCGGCATGGAGGCGCACGGCTTCTCCCCGGATAATGTGCTCGATCTCGTCAAGCAGAAGATCGCTCCCGGCGCCGACCGCGCCCACGCGCTGCGCCAGGCGCTGCTTGCCTGCCGCAAGGGCGGCCGGGTCTCGGTCCCCGGCGTCTATGGCGGCATCATCGACAAGTGGCCGCTGGGCGCAATGATGGAGAAGGGGCTGACCATCAAGACCGGCCAGACCCACATGCAGCGCTACACCCACGACCTGCTGCGCCGCATCCAGGAAGGCGAGATCGATACCACCTTCCTGATCAGCCACCGCATCCCGCTGGAGCAGGCTCCGGAAGGCTACAGGCAGTTCCACGACAACCAGAACGAATGGACCAAGGTGGTCATGAAGCCTTAACCCAGGTTAAGCGGGGCAGCGGCGTGCCGCTGCCTCTCATTCGCTCAGTGATTGCAAGAGGACATTTCAATGGAATCGATTACCGACCTTTATGTCACCGGCCTCAAGAACGCCCACGCCATGGAGAACCAGGCGTTGTCGATCATGCGCCCGCAGGTCGCCCGCATCGAGAGCTATCCCGATGTGCTGGCCCGGCTGGAGCAGCATATTCGCGAGACCGAAATGCAGGTCGAGCGTCTAGATTCGCTGCTCGACGCCGCCGGCGCGGATCGCTCGGCGCTCAAGGACACCGCGCTCAGCTTCACCGGCATGATGGCTGCCGTCGGCCACACCTTTGCCCCCGACGAGATCATCAAGAACAGCTTCGCCAACTTTGCCTTCGAGAACTTCGAGATCGCCGCCTACAAGTCGCTGATCACGCTGGCGACCGAAGCGGGCAACAGCAATGCCAGCTCGGTGCTGCGTCAGAACCTGGACGAAGAACTCGACATGGCCCGCTGGCTCGACAGCAATATCGAGGCTGTGACCCTGAAATACGCCGCCCTGCGCCAGAGCGGCGAGCAGGCGAAGAAGTAAGCCATGGACCGGGAAGACCGGAACCGGCAGCAACACGGGCGCCGGCAGGACACTGTCGGTGCCACCCGAGCCGAAAAACAGCAGAGCCTGGCCGAAAGCGCGGTGAACACGCCCAGGCCGGATAGTGCCGGCTCCCCCAAGCCCGACAACGACAAGAAAGCCTGAGGTTCACTCATGCCTGCCGCCCACAGCGTCACCACCTATCTTCTCACTCGCGACATTGCAGCAAGCATCGACTTCTATGGTGCGCTCTGCGGCTACCTGCCGGTCTATCGCGGCGACTGGTTCACCCTGATCGCGCCGTCAGCCGACACCGGGGTGCAGATCGGGCTGGTGGATTGGGTCAGTGAGTTCGTGCCCCGCGCCGCCCGTGGCGACGCCCAGGCGCACTATCTCGAGGTCATCGTCGACGACGTGCATGCCGCGGTTGCGGCGGTCGAGCGCTTCAGCGTCGAGATCATCGAACATCCGCTGGAGCATGGCCCGAATGCCCGCGCCGTCCTGCGGGACCTCGACGGCCACGTCATCACCGTGGCAACGCCGACCAGCCGCTTCCTTGAGCCGCCCCGCCGGCACGTAGGCTGACCGCCATGGCTCACGAGGAACCGGAAACCCGCTCCGAGACTGACAAGATTCTGTCGGACCGCGCCCGCGGTCCTGCAGAGCGGGCGGCGCTCGGCGCGAGCCCGACCGGATCGATGATCCGGATTGCGGCTATCGTTCTGCTGTTCGTGGTTGCCGCGGGGAGCGTGTTCTACTTCCTCAACCGCTAGCGATCGCGCGATTTACGGTCCTCACGCAGCACCGGCTTCTACATATGGCTGTCGGATTGCCCCAGCCATTCGTGCTTCGGTTCTTCCGGCACCGGCAGATTCTCCAGCGCGTCGCTCTCGTGCTCGCGCTCCCTCTGCTGGGCGGCCAGTTCCTCAGCCTTCTCCGCGTCGTCGGTCACAAGGTCGGCGGCCTTGTCGGGCGCTACGCCGAACTCTTCGGCCAGGAATTCCACATTCCTGCTGTCGGTATCGTCGGCCTTGCCAGCCATACTCATGTCTCCTGCGGGGTTCACGCCAGCGCGAGGCCAGCCACGATCACCAGCGCCGCGCCCAGCACTGCGGCAATGATCCCGTACATCAAGGGTCCTGGGGCATTCGGCCGGCGCGACTCTGCCACCGAACTGGTGCGGTCCGCGTCGGGCGGCACTTGCGGCTCCGTACCGGCAGCTTCTTCGTCGGTACCGAGCGGCGCCGTGGCAGGGTCAGGGAAAGCGATCTTGTCGCCGGTTTCGCCGGAATCGATGCGGTCGCGATAGGTGTTTTTGGTCGTTGCTGTCATTGGCTGCACCTCACGAGGGTAACCGCGCTGGCGCCGTAAGGGTTGCGGGGGTTCACGGCATGTTATCCCCTGCGGCGACCCATCCGCTTGCATCGGTGAGGCATGGCCCTTATGTGAGGGCCATCGTTTGTTTCCGGCGCTTGGCGCCGATGTGAGGTGGGTTGCCGGATTGACGATCGAAACGCCCTATTACCTTGTCGACAAGGCGGCGTTGCTCGCCAATCTGGAAAAGATCGACCACTTGCGCCGGCGCTCCGGCGCCAAGTGCCTGCTCGCGCTCAAGTGCTTTGCCACCTGGTCGGTGTTCGATCTCATGTCGCAGCACATGGACGGCACCACCTCGTCCTCGCTCAATGAGGTCAAGCTCGGGCGCGAGAAGTTCGGCGGAGAGACCCACGCCTATTCCGTGGCCTACGCCGACCACGAGATCGACGAGGTGATCAGCAACGCCGACAAGGTGATCTTCAACACCATCGGACAACTGGAGCGGTTTGCGGATCGCGCCGGTGACCGTCCTGTCGGGCTGCGGCTCAACCCCCAGGTCAGCCATTCCGGCTTCGCGCTCGCCGACCCGGCACGTCCTTTCAGCCGGCTGGGCGAGTGGGACCTCGATCGGATCCTGCCGGTGGTGGACCGCATCAGCGGCGTGATGATCCACTGCCATTGCGAGAACGACAGCTTCGACAGCTTCGATAGCATTCTGGGGCAGATCGAGGAGCGCTTCAGCGCGGTGCTGGAGCGGCTTGACTGGGTGAGCCTGGGCGGCGGCATCCATTTTACCGGCGAGGGCTATCCGCTCGACGCGCTTGCGGATCGCCTCAAGGCGTTCGCAGAGCGCTACGGCATCCAGGTTTATCTGGAGCCCGGCGAAGCCGCGGTGACCCAATCCACGACCCTTGAGGTCAGCGTCCTCGACACGCTCAACAACGGCAAGGACATTGCCGTGGTTGACGCATCGATCGAGGCCCATATGCTGGACCTCTTGATCTACCGGCTGGAGGCGAAGGTGACGCCCGATGCCGGTGACCACGTTTATATGGTGGCCGGCAAGTCATGTCTTGCCGGAGACATCTTCGGAGAGTTCCAGTTCGAAGGACCACTCAACGTAGGCGATCGCATCTCCATCCAGGATGCTGGCGGCTACACCATGGTCAAGAAGAACTGGTTCAACGGCGTCCAGATGCCCGCGATCGCTGTGCGGGAACTGGACGGTCGGGTGCGGCTCGTCAGGAGCTTCACCTACATGGATTATGCACAAAGCCTTTCTTGAGGCCGCATGGTCCAGCGTAGCCACTGCCGGATGCCGCTCAGGCGCCGGTGCCGATTGGGGCGTGATCAGAGGGCCGGTCAGGAACCGAGCCGATCACGCAGTACAAAGGTGTTTCGTGACAATTGAAAAAGAACATCCTCATCATCGGGGCGGGAGGTGTGGCGCAGGTCGTCGCGCATAAGGCCGCCCAAGCCAACGACGTGCTCGGCGACATCCATATCGCTTCCCGGACCGTCTCCAAGTGCCACGCCATCGTGCAGAGCGTGCTTGAAAAGCGCTCGCTCAAGATGCCGGGCGTGCTTCAGGCGCATCAGCTCGATGCCCTGGACGTGGAAGCGACCAAGGCGCTCATCGACAAGACGCGCGCCAGGATCGTGATCAACGTGGGCTCTGCCTTCCTCAACATGTCGGTGCTCCGCGCCTGCATGGAGACGGGAGCCGCCTACATCGACACGGCCATCCACGAAGATCCCGCAAAGATCTGCGAAACGCCACCCTGGTACGGCAACTACGAGTGGACGCACCGGGCTGAATGCGAACGGCGGGGCATCACCGCCATTCTGGGTGCCGGGTTCGACCCCGGTGTCGTCAACGCCTATGCGGCGCTGGCGGCAGAGGCCTATTTCGACCGCATCGATTCCATCGACATCATCGATGTGAATGCGGGCTCCCATGGCCGCTACTTCGCCACGAACTTCGACCCGGAGATCAACTTCCGCGAGTTCACCGGCAAGGTGTGGAGCTGGCAGAACAGCCAGTGGACGCAGAACCGCATGTTCGAGGTCAAGCGCACTGACGACCTGCCGGTCGTTGGCTCGCAGACCACGTACCTGACGGGGCACGACGAAATCCACTCGCTGTCGGCCAATCTCGACGTGCCCGACATCCGTTTCTGGATGGGGTTCGGTGAGCACTACATCAACGTCTTCACCGTGCTGAACAACCTCGGGCTGCTGTCCGAGCAGCCGGTGACGACCGCCGAAGGCGTCGAGGTCGTGCCTCTCAAGGTGGTCAAGGCCGTGCTGCCTGATCCGGCTTCGCTGGCCCCCACCTATACCGGCAAGACCTGCATCGGCGACCTGGTGAAGGGCACCAGGGACGGCGTGGAGCGCGAGGTGTTCATCTACAACATCTGCGACCATGCCGAGAACTATGCAGAGGTCGGCAGCCAGGCCATCTCCTACACCGCCGGCGTGCCGCCGGTAGCCGCCGCGATCCTGATCGCGACCGGCGAGTGGGATGCCAAGCGCATGGTCAATGTCGAGGAACTGCCCCCGCAGCCGTTCCTGTCACTGCTTGACCAGATGGGCCTGCCAAGCCGCATTCGCGACGCCGATGGCGACCGCGAGCTGACCTTCGATCCCGCACCGACCAGCGGTGCGGTCAAGGTGGCAGCCGGCGGTTGACCCCGCGTATCGACGCCCGGGAGAGATCCCGGGCGTCTTTTCCTGCGGTTTAAACAACTACTTAAGCCAGACATCCTAGCGTCGAGCTTCCATCGGAGATGGCTCGGTGCCGGTTCTGCTCGACTTCTTTACATCCACCCACGACTTCTTTACATCCACCCACGACCTTCGCCTCGTCGCCCTTGCGTCGGGGGTGTGCCTGCTCTCGGCCTATGCCTGCATGAGCCTGCTGCAGTACGCCCGCCGCGCCGGCG
>JAEZFJ010000150.1 GCA_023437755.1 Pseudomonadota bacterium | reverse complement strand
TGCCCACACTGCCGGTGACCCCGACAATCACGGCGCGGCTGCGGGAGCGTGCCGCGCGGGCAATGCCCCGAAGACCTTCGAGCGCCTCCGGGACCACGATCCTGCCGGAGCCTTCGCTGCGTCCGTCGGTGACCAACGCGGCGGCTGCGCCGTCCTTCAGCGCCTGCTCGACGAAGTCATGCCCGTCGAAGCGGTCGCCCGTGATCGCGACGAACAGTGCATCCCCTCCCAGTTCGCGCGAGTCGATCGAGATGGCGTTGATCGGCGTATCGCCGCCCAGGTCGGTGCGGCCGCCGGTGGCAGCCAGGATGTCGGCGACGGTGAAGTGCGGTTGGCTCATCGCATGGTCCGTAGAATGGTGCGGCGGCCCCCGTCGCCTGCTCCGGCTGATCAGCCCTTGATCGCCTCGGCCACGGCCTCGTGGTCCGAGAAGTGGTGCTTGGTGGTGCCGACGATCTGGTACTCCTCATGGCCCTTGCCGGCAATCAGCAGCACGTCGCCCGCTTGCAGCGACTTCACCGCGGCCGTGATCGCCGCCTTGCGGTCGCCGATCTCCTTGGCACCGGTCGCGGTGGCAAGAATTTCGGCCCGGATGGCTGCAGGGTTCTCGGTGCGAGGATTGTCGTCGGTCACGATCACATCGTCCGCCATGCGCTGGGCCACCTCGCCCATCATCGGCCGCTTGCCCTTGTCGCGGTCGCCCCCGGCGCCGAACACCAGCCGCAGCTTGTTCTTGGCATAGGGCCGCAGCGCCGCCAGCGCCGATTCCAGCGCCACCGGCTTGTGCGAGTAATCGATGAAGATGGCCGCACCCTTGTGCTCGGCGACGAGTTCCAGACGCCCCTTGGCGCCCTTCAGCTCCGACAGCGCCGGAAAGGCGTCGGCCTTGTCCACGCCGCTCGACATCGCCAGCGCCGCCGCGATCAGGGCGTTCGACACCTGGAATTCTCCAGTGAGCGGCAAGTGGAAACTGGTCTTTTCGCCCACATGGCGCACTTCCACCCGCTGGCCGTAGCCTTCGGTTTCGATCGAGAGGATCTCGATATAGGCGCCTTCGCGGCCAACCGTCAGCAGCGTCGCCCCAGCGCTGAGGGCGGCGAACATGAACGGCTCGTGCTCCGGATCATCAACATTGACGATTGCAGGGCCCGTGTCCACCAGCAGGTCGGTGAACAGCCTGAGCTTGGCGTCGCGGTATTCGTCCATGTTGGCATGGTAGTCGAGGTGGTCGCGGCTGAGATTGGTGAAGGCGACCGCCTCGAAGTGGATGCCGTCGAGCCGCCGCTGGTCCAGCCCGTGGCTCGAAGCCTCCAACGCGACGTGGTTGATTCCCTGCGCCTTCAACGCCCGCAGCGACAGGTGCAGCGTCCGGGAGTCGGGAGTCGTCAGCGCCCCATCGATGTGCCTGGTGGCGGTGTCGACGCCCAGCGTGCCGATGCTGGCGCCGGGAATGCCGGCATGGTTCCAGATCTGCCGCACGAACGAGGCGACGGACGTCTTGCCATTGGTGCCGGTCACCGCCACCGTGATTTCCGGCTGCGGCTCGTAGACGCGGGACGCCGCGCGGGCATAGGCGGCGCGCACGTCCTTGACGATGATCACCGGCACGCCAGGGTCACCGGGCGGGTCGATGTCGGTGACGATGGCGAGGCATCCCCGGCGCACCGCCTCCGGGATGAACTGGTTGCCGTGCACGCTTGCGCCAGGCAGCGCGAAGAACACATCTCCCGGCTCGATCCGGCGGCTGTCGGAGTTTAGCCCGAAAACCGCACCCAGGCCCTTCTTGGGCCGGGCACCAGAGCCTTCAAGCAGTTGGGTTACGCTGAGTGACACGGCTTACAATCCTTCTGGATCGGATTATCGGAGAGCAGGTGGGACAAGATTAAGGTCGCTCACGTCGGAAAAGTCCGGAGCGATCCCGAGCATGGGAGCAATCCGCTGCACGATGCGGCCGGTCACTTGACCGGCGTTCCAGCCGGCGGTGGTGCCCGATTGCGGGTTCTCCCGCTTCGGCTCGTCCACCATGATGACCATCGCATAGCGCGGATTGTCGAGCGGGAAGGCCGAGGCGAAGAAATTGGTGACGACATTGGACGAGTACCGGCCGTCGATGACCTTTTCTGCCGTGCCGGTCTTGCCGCCAACGCGGTAGCCTTGCGCCGCCTTGTTCATCTGCGAGCCCGACCCTTCCAGCGCATTGAGGCGCATCAGGTAGCGGATCTCGGCGCTGGTCTCCGGCTTCAGCACCCGCCGGTAGAACTGCTGCGCCTCTTGGGTATCCCGCTGGTAGAGTGTAGGCGGGACGTAGTTGCCGCCATTGACGAAAGAAGCGTAGGCCGTGACGAGGTGGAGCGGAGAAATGGACAGGCCGTGACCGAACGAGGCCGTCGCGGCACCCACTTCCGACAGCTGTTTCGGCACCACCGGCAGCCGCATCTCCGGCAGTTCGAACGGCACCCGCTGGTCGAAACCAAGCGTTGACAGGAACGCTCGGAACGCATCCTTGCCCATCGCCTGCATGATGCGGATGGTGCCGATGTTGGAGGAGTACTTGTAGACCTCCGGCAGGCTGAGGACGCGGTGCTTGCCATGGAAGTCGTCGATGGTGAAGCGGCCGAAGCGGATGCCGAAGCGGGCGTCGAACTGGTCGTTGATCTTGACCATGCCGCTGTCGAGCGCGCCGGCGATGGTCACGGTCTTGAAGGTCGAGCCCGGCTCGAAAATGCCGGCGGTGATGCGGTTGAACGTGTCCTTCACCAGCGCCGTGGCAGGTTGGTTGGGGTCAAAGTCCGGGAGGGACGCCATGGCGACGATCTCACCGGTGTGGACGTCCATCATCACGCCGGCCGCAGCCGCCGCCTGGTAGCGCGTCATCGCGTCGGTGAGTTGCTCGTGCATGATGTGCTGCACGCGCATATCCACCGCGAGTTGCACAGGCGCCAGCGCATTGCCGCGGGCGAGCCCGAGTTCCTGCAGCAGGGCGACGTTCTCGTCGTCCATGTGCTTTTCGATGCCGGAGATGCCCTGGTTGTCGACATTGGTGGACCCCAGGATATGCGAGGCCTCGGTGTGTCCGGGGTAGAAGCGCTTGGACTCGGTGATGAAGTCGATGCCCGGGATGCCGAGGCGCATGACCTCGTCCTGGATCGCCGGCGTCAGCTCGCGCTGCACCCAGACAAAGCCCTTGTCCCCGGTCAGCCGCCGCCGCAGCCAGTCCGGGTCGAGGTCGGGCAGCACTGTGCGCAGTTTGCGCACCGCCTCCTCGACATCGATGATCCGACGCGGCTCGGCGAACAGCGACGGCACGCGAATGTCCACGGCCATCTCGAGCCCGTTCCGGTCGAGGATCGGCGGGCGGGTGGCAGTGATTGCGTCGCGCGTCTGCCCCTCGATGGTCTGGTCGCTTTCGATCAGTCCGAGTTGTACCAGCCGCCCACCGACCAGTCCGAATCCCAGCAGCAGCGCAAAGATCATCCAGCGGATGCGCGCCTGCGTCAGCGTACCACGCGCTTTGCGAGCGCCATCGAGGCTGATTGTAGGTCCAAACTCCGACGTCAACGCCACTATTCGATCCCTTCCAGTTCGAGAATGGCATCGATCGGGTCGACGCCTGCTTCGAGCGAAAGGAACAGGGCGTCCATGGCCGCCGAATTGGGCTTGGCCGGACGCATCGGCAGGTCCAGGAAGGATCCGAACTGCTCCTGCTTCACCGCCTCGATGCCGAGAGTGGCCTGATGCCGGCGTACGATCGGCTCGATGTGACCGGGCTGGGTCAGCACCGCCTCTTCCGCTTTGAGGATGGACAGCTCGCCCTCCTGCTCGTCGATATGGGCGATCAGCGACGTCCGCTCGGCAGCCGTATCTTCAATCGAAAACTTCAGGGCATAGACACCCGACAGCATGAGCACGCTGGTGATAACCAGGAAGATGTTGATGCTGCGGATCATATCGCGCCCCTGACGGTGGGCACGCCGAGACCCTTGAAGCTGGTGGCGCGCGCAGGCGCTGCGGCGCGTGTGGCACTCCGCAACACGGCAGACCGCGCCCGTGGATTGCGGGCCAGTTCCGCCTCGCCCGCCTTGACCGCCTTGGCGACGTTCACCCAGCGGCGGGGCTCCGCATCCGCCTGTGGCAGGTGGCGGGACTGCGCCGGGCCACCCTTTTCCGGGTCAAAGAACCGCTTCACGATCCGGTCTTCCAGCGAATGGAAGCTGACCACCGCCAGCCGCCCGCCCTCCGGCAGCAGCCGCTCTGCGGCAAACAGCGCTTCCACCAGCTGCTCGAATTCCGCGTTTACCGCGATCCGGAGCGCCTGGAAGCTGCGGGTGGCGGGGTGCGCGTCGCCGGGCTTCCTGCCGATGGCCTTCTCGATCAACCGGGCCAGCTCGGTCGTCGTCTCGATTGGCGCCGATTCTCGAGCCGCAACGATCGCCTGTGCGATCCGGCGCGACTTGCGCTCCTCGCCATAGGCATAAAGGAGGTTGGCCAGCTCCTCCGCCTCCAGCGAATTGACGAGGTCGGCCGCGCTCTCGCCTTCCCCGGCCATGCGCATGTCGAGCGGCCCTTCGCGCATGAACGAAAAACCGCGTTCGGCGGTGTCGAGCTGCATCGAGGAAACGCCGATGTCGAGCACCACCGCATCGATGGTGCCGTGCCCGCTCGCGTGAACATCGAGTTCGGAAAAACTGCCCGCGACGAACACGAAGCGATCGTTGAACGCCTTGCCGAGCGCATCGGCATGGGGCTGCACGTTCGGATCACGGTCGATGGCGATCACCGAGGCCCCGGCTTCCAGCAGTGCCCGCGAATACCCACCGGCCCCGAAGGTGCCGTCCACGATACGCTTGCCTTGAACCGGCGCGAGCGCAGTCAGCACCTCGTCCAGGAGGACGGGAATGTGCGGGCCGCCGGCCGTGCCGCTCTCGGGCAGGGAACGCTCGCCCATTGCTACCACTCGCACTCCAATCGGGGCCGCCGGCGGGAGGCCCTGTAAACTGGGCATCAATGTCGCCAAGGACGTTTAAGATTCTGTTTCCCATTCGGGCTCCACGGAAAAATCCGTGCGACGCCGAATGCATATTGCTCCCACCCAAGCTTTGGGCGATGTCTTTCCCGGACCATTCGGGGGAAATCGCATTGCCGATATCGAGCAACGTCTTTGTGCGCTCGGGCGTCATCCTGCTGCTCGTGGGCTTTTTGGCGTTGGCCGGCATCGTCGGCACCACCATCTGGCTCGTCGAGCAGACGCAGGTCTACTTCAATGAAGTGATCGAGGCGCGGGAAGCTCGCACTTCCGCGGTGATCTTGCGCACTGCCCTGCAG
>JAEZFJ010000144.1 GCA_023437755.1 Pseudomonadota bacterium | reverse complement strand
GGTCAGGGCCTGGTCGACGAGGCTTTCCTCGGCCAGCTTGCGCATGCCGACGGACTTGATCTTGGCCACGGGCACGCGCAGCGTCAGCTTGTCCTGCTCGAAGCTGATGACGAACAGCTCGAGGGTGAGGCCGGCTACTTCCTGCTCTTCGATGGCGACGATCAGGCCCACACCATGCGAGGGGTAGACGATGTATTCGCCCGTCTTGAACCCAAGCCGCTGCTGTGACTTCTTGGCTACCATATCGAGGGTACTCCTTTCGACGCGCCCTGATGGTCGGTTCCTGGCGGGAAGGACCGGCCACCTAAACTTGTACTTGCGGCAGTCAAGTCCCACGGTCTCCGAGTCCGCTTCTCGGAGCGCCATGCATCGGGTGATGTGTGTCAAAAAAATCGTGCCGGAAGGCACGGGCTGGTGACGGGCTCAACTGCAATGAGCAACACATAGCACAAAAAAACAGCAAGATCAAAAAATCCGAATCAAACCCGGCGTTTGCGCAACGCGGGGTTCGGTGTTCGGGCGGCAATGTGACCCGGTAAGCCCTTGGCGAGACTAGTCGCCCTCGCCGGGGGCCTCCGAGAAGTACTTTTCGAGCTTGCCGTCCTCGCCGTCACGCTCCTTGGCCTCCGGCAGCGGGTCGCGTCGCTCGGTCAGGTTGGGCCAGGCGCTGGCAAACTTGCGGTTGAGCTCCAGCCACTGGTCGAGCCCGCTCTCGGTGTCCGGCTTGATCGCCTCGGCGGGGCATTCCGGCTCGCACACGCCACAGTCGATGCACTCGTCCGGGTGGATCACCAGCATGTTCTCGCCCTCGTAGAAACAGTCCACCGGGCACACTTCGACGCAGTCGGTGTACTTGCAGGCAATGCAGTTGTCGGTGACGATATAGGTCATGGGGATCGACGCTAGTGGGCGGGTCTCAACGCGTCCGGTGCTAAACCGTTTCCGGCAGGGGTGCAAGGCTCGCGGGGCGCACCTTTTGGCGCAGGAAGAGGGCGGAGGAGAACGCTGTTGCGTGCCCTACGCTTTCGGGAGCGCCGGCGGCGACAGATCCTCGTAGAGCCCCGCCGCTTCCGTCGCCGGTCCACGGCGCGTGCCAGGGTCGATGATCCGCCACACAACGATCCGGCCGCGCAACTGCATGGTCAGCACATCACCGGGGCCCACCTTGCGGTCGGGCCGCTCGGTGCGTTCCGAGTTGATCCGTACCGCGCCGGTTTCGATGAACTTCTGCGCCAGGGTCCGCGACTTGAGCGCGCGCGCGTGAAACAGGAATTTGTCGAGCCGTTCCCGATGCGGGGTGTCTGCCGGCTCGACCAATCGCTACTCCGGGCGCGGGTTGCGCAGGGCGGCAAGCTTGGCGAAGGGACTGTCCGGATCGAACGGCTTGTCGCGGCGCTCCTCGCGCGGGCGCTCGAAGCGCGGCTTGTCCTCGCGCCTGTCGGGACGGCGACCACCCTCCGGCCGACCCTTCCTGCCCTCGGCAGCATCGGCGCCATTGCCTTCGGGACGGCGCCTGCCTTCAGGACGCTGCCGCTGGTTCTGGCGCGGTGGACGGGCCTCGGCGGCTTCGCCTTCAGGGCGACGGCGACCCTCGTGACGTTTGCCCTCGTGGCGCTTGCCCTCGCTGCGGCGGCCACCGGGGAACCAGACTTCGTCGAATTCGGGTTCTGCCGGTTCGGCCGGAGCGTCGGCGACGACGGGTGGAGCCGCCTCGACGATGGTGGTGTCCGGCACGGTCGGCTCAGCGATTACCGGAGCTTCGGCGGTCGCTTCGGCCGCTGCCGGGTCGACAGAAGCGGGGTTTTCGGCCAGCGTTTCCTCGAAAGCCGGAGCTTCGGCACTCGCCTCAGCGGCCGCAACCGGCGCCGGCGCCTTGGGCGTGCGACGCAGGCGATAGCCGAGCGAGGTCAGGATGGAGGAAAAGTCTTCGCCCGAGCAGCCGAGCAGGCTGGTCATTTCCACGGTGACGCAGAAGCCATTGCCTTCGGCGGCCCCCGCCGGCAGGTCGCCCTGGTAGGGGCGGGCGGCATCGATGGCGATCAGCGGCCGGATGATGTCCGCAAGGCGCTCGAGAATATCGATGCGCACGGCGCGCTTGCCCGCCACCTTGAAGCCGGCAATCTCGTAAAGGCGCGTAACGACTTCGGGATCGACGGTGAAGCTGGTGCGGCCAGACAGAACGATATGCGGAATATCGGTCACGCCTGCCTGGCGCAGCCCGCCGTTCTTGATCGCGAACAGGATCAGCGCCAGCTCGCGCGGGGCAGGCTTCAGGCTCAGCGGCAGGTAGATATGGTAGGCGCCGAACTTGATCCCAAGCTTGCGCATCTTGCCGCGCACGTCCTGGTCGAGGTCCTTGACCTCGTTGGCGACCTGCCCGCGGGGCAGGATGCCGAGATGCTCGAACAGCTGGAAGGCGATGCCACGGGCGGCACCGTCCAGATCGGCCGGCGCCTCCAGCGCCATCACCGGCTCGAGCACGGTGTTGATGTGGTGGCGCAGCCAGAGCGACAGCCGATCCTGCACCCGCTCGAGGTCGGCGCCGGTCAGGGTTTCGTCGGCCAGCACGAGGATGCGCGGGCGGTAGAGGGTGTCGCCCTCGATCAGCTCGGCAACGATCTCGCCACGCCAGCGCAGGCGCCCGTCGGTCGCCAGCACGAACTCCTCATTGGGTGCCCCGGCGAGGCGCTCGGCACGATTGTGAATTTCCGGCGCCACCACCTGATCGGCGGCGCCACGCAGGTTCCGGGCATCGCCCTCCCCTTCGCCCCGCGCGATGCTGAAGCGGAAGCCTTCGAGCGTGCCGATAAGGTGGCCTTCCAGCCGCACTTCGCCGCGTTCGTTGATCTCGGGAGATGCCATACGTCTGTCTTTCAGGTGGCGCAGCAACACGCTGGTGCGCCGGTCCACGAACCGCTGGGTGAGTCGCTCATGCAGCGCATCACTCAGCCGATCCTCGATGTCCCGGGTCTTTTCGCGCCAATGTGATGGGTCCGCAAGCCAGTTTTTCCGATTGGCGACGAACGTCCAGGTGCGGATCTGCTTGATCCGGTTGGACAGTGTATCGATGTCGCCGCTGGCATTGTCGCAAAAGCGTACCTGCTCGGCAATCCAGTCCTCGTTGACGTGGCGGCGCTTGGCTAAATCGGTGTAAATGCGGGTGACGATTTCTCCGTGCATTGCCGGAGAAATCCCTTGGTAATCAGGGATTTGGCAGCATTCCCAAAGCAGCCGCGCCCCATCGAGCCCGCGCGCCAGTTGCCCCGCTTCGTTGCGGGCGACGAACTCCAGGGCAAGCTGGTCGGTCGCTGTCGGCACCCGGGTGAGACTGCGGTGCTCCGGGACTGCCTCGAGCGTGCGCCGCAGCGCGTTGATGGATGAAAAATCCAGCTTGTTGTTGCGCCATTGCAGCACTTCCACCGGCTGAAAGTCGTGGGTTTCGAGCTGCACCACCAGTTCCTGGTCGAGTTCTGGCACGCCGCCGGTCACCCCGAAGGTGCCGTTGCGGGTGTGGCGGCCGGCGCGCCCGGAGATCTGGCCGAGCTCGGCCGGGGTCAGGTCGCGGCTGACGCGGCCGTCGAACTTGGAATTGTCGGCAAAGGCCACATGGTGGATATCGAGATTGAGCCCCATGCCGATGGCGTCGGTTGCGACGAGGAAGTCGACATCGCCGTTCTGGTAGAGCTCGACCTGAGCATTGCGGGTGCGCGGGCTCAGCGCCCCCATCACAACCGCCGCCCCGCCGCGTTCCCGCCGGATCAGTTCCGCGATGGCATAGACCTGCCGGGCCGTGAAGGCGACGATGGCCGAGCGCGGCGGCTGCCGCGATATTTTCTTTGAGCCTGCATAGGTCAGCTGCGACAGCCGCGGCCGCTCGATCGTCTCGGCATGCGGCAGCAGCCTGCGGATAACGGGGCCCATGGTGGCCGAGCCGAGCAGCAGGGTTTCGTGCGTGCCGCGGGCATTCAGGATGCGATCGGTGAACACATGGCCCCGGTCGAAGTCGATGGCGACCTGGATCTCGTCCACGGCCACACAGTCGACCCGCATGTCCATCGGCATCGCTTCCACCGTGCACACCCAGTAGCGGGGCTTGGCCGGCACGATGCGCTCTTCCCCGGTCACCAGGGCGACCGCCTGCACCCCGACGCGCTCCACCACCCGCTGGTAGACCTCGCGGGCAAGCAGGCGCAAAGGCAGGCCGATCATCCCGGTGGGATGGGCCAGCATGCGTTCAATGGCAAAGAAGGTCTTGCCGGTGTTGGTCGGGCCAAGGATTGCCTTGACCGGCGGCGTCATGGTCATCGCGGCCAATGTAGGCATTGCCGGTTCCGCTTTCGAGTGCCGAATTTCGTGTCCCAACAAGGGACAGCACTCATGCCACAAGCGGCCCTGCGTAAAGGACTGGAACAGCCCCGGAACAAACAGGAACCGAATCGACGAGAATCACCGAGTCCGGATTCGTTCGCATCAACATCTAGTGGCTCCTATCCGGCTTGCTGCGCTAGCGCGACCAAGATTGGCCCGAGGCAGGGCGCTCCTGACCCGTTTTGGCGTCAAGCTTCATTGCCAAGTGCTTAATCCGGCGCTTCGGCCCCCGTTCCCTACCCGAACGTAGACGTGTCGACGCCGCAAAAATCTCTCATCGTTAAGGCAGCGGGCCGACAAACCCTGGCCCCTTCCGGCGCGTGTAAACGAAAAAGGACGTTGACCGTGCCGGTTCGGGACAGGGCTGACCCCATTCGTGGCTTCCCGTGCGGGTTGATGGCGCCACCGCACCGACTTGGAGGCGGCAGTCCCGTTTCGGCACGAGTGGACGCTGCTTTGGGGACCGCTCTTAAC
>JAEZFJ010000140.1 GCA_023437755.1 Pseudomonadota bacterium | reverse complement strand
TGTTACCCTTCGACATCCCCCAGCCTGACCGCTCCTTGGGTATCTTGCGCCGGCTTGACGCCCCCCGCATCCCGGCGGCGGACCGTTTCGTAAACCACGTCATCCGCGTCTTCGATGACCTCAAGCACACGATCAAACGTCACGAGAATGCAGTGGTATGGAGCCGCTGAGCTCCAATACCGGCCGTCCCAGCGACCAGGATGCACGCGTTACCAAGAGCCACGCTAAGGGACTGCCAGCAACTGCTTAGCCAATGCCCTGGCTCAGTTGGGGCCGGGAGCTGACCGGCAGCTTTGGCTAGCCGGGATAGCCTTGGCGGTCGCCGCCGTGGTGACCGCGACAACAAACACGACTGGGCAGACAACAACACCAAAGGTGGACGCCTTACGGGTGCTGCTCGATCCGCTCGTTAAGGATCAGCCGCTCCCGAGCGATCGGGGTGATCGCATCGGTGGCGAGGGTCAGGATATAGTCACCGGGTGCGGCCACCCATCGCTGCGCATCGACATCGAAATACGAGAAGCATCGCGCGTCGAGATCGAAGCTGACGCGACGGCTCTCAGCGCGCTCCAGCGCCACTTTGGCGAAGGCCTTGAGCTCCTTCTGCGGGCGCTGCAGCGGCGGATTATTCGGCGTGATGTAGAGCTGGACCACGGTCGAACCCGCCCGGTCGCCGGTGTTGCAGACGTCGAGGCCCACGGTGACGGCACCGGCAGCGATCCGGCTTCGGTCGATGGTCAAATTGTCATAGGCGAAGCTGGTGTAGCTCAGGCCGAACCCGAAGGGGAACAGCGGGTCGATGCCATGCTTGTCGTAGTGGCGATAGCCGACGAGCAAGCCCTCACGATACTCCACCCGTCCGTCCTGGCCGGGATAGACCAGGGGATCCTGGCTGAAGGCGGGATTGTCCGACCAGCGAACAGGAAAGGTCTGCGGCAGCCGGCCGCCGGGTTCGGCAGCGCCGGTCAACACATCGGCAATGGCATTGCCGGCTTCCTGCCCGGGGTACCAAGCCTGCACCAGGCCGGCGATGCTGTCGATCCAGGGCATCTCCACCGGGCCACCTGACTGGAGCACGACTACGGTCTTGGGGTTCGCCTCGGCGACAGCGGTAACCAGCGCGTTCTGGTCACCCGGCAACGCGATCTGGGGAAGGTCGCTGCCTTCGGTGTCCCATTCCCCGTTCCGGCCGATGAATACCAGGGCAACATCAGCATCGGCGGCGATCGCGGCAGCATGGGCGATATCGTCCACACCGAGTGGCAGGCCGATCCCCATGCGCAGCGCAGCCAGACCCAAGACCGAATGATCCTTGGTGGCGAAGTCGATGGTGATGTTGGCCGGCTTTCCCGCTTCGAGCTCGATCTCACCAACGACTTCGTCGCAACCTTCTTCGAAAAAGGTGCGCCCCCTCGTCCAGTTCGTCCAGGCATCCGCGATCAGCCTGCCATTCACGAAAACCCGGGCCAAGCCGGCGGAGGCGATGCCGACCCGGTGGGTGCCGGACCGTTCGGGGGTGAACTGGCCGGTCAGCCGGGCTGAAAAGTGGGTCGCCGGGATCTTGCCGTCGGCAACCGCCCCGACCCAGAAGGTCTCGGCGGATTGGATCGTCTCGGTTGCGACGACGGGCCCGTCAAGAGTGCGGTTGTCGAAGAACTCAACCGTCAATGGCGCCTGCAGCAGCGGCTCGAACCGGTTGTTGCCGCAACCCGGGGCGTAGGTCAGCGCCTCTTCCCCGAGCGCCTCGACGAGGCCCTCCCAGGGCGAAACGCGATAGTGTGGGTTAAGCTGGGAGGAGCCGCCGCCCATGATCTGTGCCGCCTTGGCGTTTGGCCCGATAACGGCGATCCGCTGGCCCGGCGCGAGGGGCAGGATGTTCTGGTTCTTGAGCAGCACCATGCCTTCAGCGCCCGCGCGGCGGATCAGCCGACGGTGCTCCGGACGATCCTCGGCACGCTCTTGGAAAGGACGATGGTCGTTGAGGGCGCCGGTCCACTCCATCACCGACAGGATGGACCGCACACGGCCGCGGATGGTGTCGCGTGAGACCTCTCCGGCCGCGACTGCGGCCACCAGCTTGTCGCCGCGATCGCGCGGCGGGCCCGGCATCTCGAGATCGAGCCCGGCATTGACTGTCGGCGCGGTGGAGTGGGAGCCGAACCAGTCGGACATCACGATGCCATCGAAACCCCACTCGCCGCGCAGCACCTCGGTGAGCAACCAGCTGTGCTCGGAGGCATAGGTTCCGTTGACCTTGTTGTACGCAGTCATCACCCCTTTGGTGTCGGCCTTCTTAACCGCCCACTCGAAGGGGATGAGGTAGACTTCGCGCAGCGACCGCTCATCGATCTGCGAACTCATCGTGGTCCGCTCGATCTCGGACTCATTGCCGGCGAAGTGCTTGATCGTGGCGGCAATGCCGTTTTCCTGCAGGCCCGTGATGTAGGCCACCGCCAGTTCGGCGGTGAGGATCGGGTCCTCCGAATAGCATTCGAAGTTGCGGCCATTGGTGACCGAGCGCTGGATGTTCACGGTCGGTGCCAGAAGCATGTGGGCGTTCTTGGACTTGGTGTCTTCGGCCAGCGCGGCGCCGACTTCGTGCAGCAGCTCAATGTTCCAGGTGGCACCGAGGCTGATACCTACAGGGAAAGCCGTGGCCTTGACGCCGCCGACAAGGCGGCCCCCCCCCCCCCCCCCCCGC
>JAEZFJ010000101.1 GCA_023437755.1 Pseudomonadota bacterium | reverse complement strand
CACCGAAGTGACTGGTGCGGTCGAGAAGACTCGAACTTCCACGCCTCGCGGCACAGCGACCTCAACGCTGCGCGTCTACCAATTCCGCCACGACCGCACATGTGTGGTAGAAGCTCTGGCGCCGGGGCGCCGAAGCGAGTGGGGATGTAGCAAAGGTGTCGGCGGACCACAAGCGGGGAAATCGGGTTTCTTGCCCAGCCGTGAAAAACCTTGCGCCTCACCCGCGCTCAGCCGCGGCGCAGCACCTTTTCGGTGACCTGCACGCGCAACTGCCCGTCATCGACCGTCACCTCGCCCAAGGCGATCAGGGTCGAGTTGGCGTAGATCCGCATCGGATCGTGTTCGTTGGCGTCGAGTTCGATGACGGCGCCGCGGCCCATGCGCAGCAGGTGGTGGATGGGCATGGTCGTTGCGCCGAGCTCGACGGTCAGATCCACTTCAATATTGTCGAGCGTGGTCATAAATAGGTCACATCAAGGCAGCGGCAGCGCTGCGGAGTCGTTCGGTTCAGGTAACTCTCCGGCAAGCATGGTTATGGAAGCGTTAACAGACAATGAGAGCTGCGCCGGAGGCAAGCTGATGCGGGCCGACGGGGCGCCGGTGGAGTGGATCATTTCGCCGGAAGCGGTGCCCTACCCTACGGCGCTGGCAGCAATGAAGACGCGGGCGGCCGCGGTGGCAGCCGGCACCGCACCGGAGGCGGTGTGGCTGGTGGAGCACCCGCCGCTCTACACCGCCGGCACATCGGCGGTGGCGGGAGATTTGATCGAGGCACGATTCCCCGTCTACGAGGCGGGTCGGGGTGGGCAATACACCTATCATGGGCCCGGTCAGCGGGTGGCCTATGTGATGCTGGACCTGACCAGGCGCGGGCGGGACATACGCTGCCTTGTCAACGGCCTCGAAGGCTGGGTGATCGACACGCTGGCGGCCCACAACATCGTCGGCGAGCGGCGCGAGGGCCGCGTGGGGGTGTGGGTACGACGACCCGAAAAGGGCGCCGATCGCGAGGACAAGATCGCGGCGATCGGCGTCAGGGTGTCGAAATGGGTCACGTTCCACGGCATTTCGCTGAACGTGGCGCCGGATCTCGGCCACTACGCCGGTATCGTGCCCTGCGGCATCACCGACCAAGGGGTGACCAGCTTCGAGGATCTGGGGCAGCTGGTCTCGATGGCGGAGGTGGATTCGGTGCTGCGCGCCGCCTTCGAGAAGCGGTTCGGAGCAAGTGTCGCCGGCAGCGAAGAGAGCCTTGTCAGCCCGGCGCTCGCCAGCCAAGTTGCGTGACACGGAATCGCCGGAGGACGAGATGACGCTGGACGACCTCAAACGCCTCTTCACCCGCCAGACGCTGTTCCGGCTCGATTCGATCCTGTCGCCGCGACTGGTGCCGATCTTCTACGCCTTGGGGCTCGCCGGCATCCTGCTCTGGGCCGTGAGCCACTTCTTCTGGAGTTTCGGCTTCGGGTTCGGCAACGGGCTCTGGGGGCTGCTGGAGATCGTCGTCTTCGGGCTCTTGTCCTTTGTCGGCCTCCGTATCCTGTGCGAGGCGCTGCTGGTGTGGTTCCAGGCGCAGGAAGCGACGGGGAACACCGCCGGCCGCTCGCGCTATTCGGCGTCGCTGCTGGACGAGGTGCGGGATGCAATCCGCGAACTCGCCGAGGAAGGCGAGGACGACACTGATTACGCCGAGGCGGACGAGTACTATTCCCCGGCGACGGAGCCGGCGCCTTATGTGCCGCAGACCGATGGCAGCGTCGAGCGGGAGCCGGCGACCCGGCCGGGCGAAGTGTTCAAGCCGCGCCGGACCGCAAAGCGGACGCCGCCGCCCAAGGGCGTGACCTGAGCGGCGGCATGCTGACGGACTAGCGGCGGTCGACGCTCCAGGCGCCGGGGCCGGCAAAGACCAGATAGCCGAACACGAAGCAGAACAGGATGGCGGCATCGCCGAAGTTGGCGACCGGCCAGAATCCCATGGGCGCGTGACCCATGAAGTAGGCGACGGCCATGAAGCCGCAGAGCAGGAAGGCGATGGGCCGGGTCAGGAACCCGACAAGGATCAGCACGCCGCCAACCAGCTCGAGGACGCCGGCGATCAGCATCAGGCCCTCGGTCGGTCCCGCGGCGGGCACCGGCCAGCCAAACAGCTTCTGGGTGCCGTGCTCGATGAACAGCAGCGCGGTGACTATGCGGAGGACGGCGAGCGCCTGGGGTGCATAGGCTGAGAGTCGGTCGAACATTCGGGCTCCTGAGGTTTGTTGACGCTGCGCCCCTCAACGGCGCACCGGATGCGACTTGTGATGAATCGAGCCGGTTCCGCATAGCCGTTCATCGCTGGACGCATTGTTCGCCGCTGCGGCCCGTTTCAAGAGTGCGTGTCCACCGCGTGCAACAGGGCTGATGCGACCGCAACGGGAGGCAGTCACATTGCGGAACCGCCCCTGATTGGTGTATGAGGCGGCATCTCTTCCAGCCCCGGACCTATTTGCGCATGAGCCAGGCGCCCAAAATCGGCCTTGTCAGCCTCGGCTGCCCCAAGGCGCTCGTGGATAGCGAGCGGATCATGACCACGCTGCGGGCGCAGGGCTACTCGTTCAGCCGCAACTACGAGGGCGCCGACATCGTGCTCGTGAACACCTGCGGCTTTCTGGACAGCGCCAAGCAGGAATCGCTGGAAGCGATCGGCGAAGCGCTGAACGAGAACGGCCGGGTGATCGTCACCGGGTGCATCGGCGTCGAGGAAGGGCTGATCCGCGAAACGCATCCAACCGTGCTGGCGATCACCGGGCCGCACCAGTACGAGAGCGTGGTCAGTGCGGTTCACGCCCACCTGCCCCCGGTGCCGAACAAGTTCGTCGACCTGGTGCCGGAGAGCGGGCTGAAGCTGACGCCGCGGCATTATGCGTACCTCAAGATTTCCGAGGGCTGCAACAACCGCTGCTCGTTCTGCATCATCCCGCAAATCCGCGGCGACCTAGCGTCGCGCCCTGCCGGCGGCATCCTTGCCGAGGCCGAGGGCCTGGTGCGCTCGGGGGCCAAGGAACTGCTGGTGATTTCGCAGGACACCAGCGCCTACGGTCTCGACATCAAGTATGCGGAGTCCAACTACCGCGGCCGGCCGGTGAAGGCGAAGTTCTACGACCTCGCCAAGGAACTGGGGCAGTTCGGCGCCTGGGTGCGCCTGCACTACGTGTACCCCTATCCCCATGTCGACCAGATCATGGAACTGATGGCGGATGGGCTGGTGTTGCCCTATCTCGACATCCCGTTCCAGCACGCCTCGCCCAAGGTGCTGAAGGCGATGCGCCGCCCGGCGCACCAGGAAAAAACGCTGAACCGCATCCTCGACTGGAAGCGACAGGTGCCGGACCTCACGGTTCGTTCGAATTTCATCGTCGGCTTCCCCGGGGAGACCGAGGAAGATTTCGAGATGATGCTCGACTTCATCGAGGAAGCCGAGATCGACCGCGCCGGCTGCTTCAAGTACGAGCCGGTGACCGGCGCCTCCGCCAATGAACTCGAGGGCATCGTGCCCGACGAGGTCGCGCAGGAGCGTTGGGAGCAGTTGATGGAGGTCGCGCAGAACGTCTCCGCCGGCCAGCTCAGCAAGAAGGTCGGCCGGAACATCGAAGTGCTGGTGGATGACGTGCAGCCGGACAAGAACGTCGCCATCGCCCGCTCCAAGTGGGACGCGCCGGAGATCGACGGGCAGGTGATCGTCGCCAATGCCGAAGGCATCAAGCCGGGCGACCTGATCTCGGTGGCGGTCACCGGCAGCGATGCCTATGACCTGTTCGCCGAGCCGGTGAAAGCAGTTCAGGCAGCCTGAGCAGACTTGCGATTAGCGGGCGAACGCCTCGAACGGGTTGATCTCCGTCATCCGAACGATGGTGGATTGCTCGACGCCTGCCTGCCGCAAGGCGGGCAACAGGCTCCCCACAAGGTGGGTGTAGGGCTGTGGTGTTCCCCCGCCGGGCAGAGCGGGATCGAACCACCCCCTGTCGTGGCTGAGTAGCAGTTGCTCCGCCAGGCCTGCTTCGACAGCCCTCTGAATCAGCGGCACGACCTCCGAGTCCGGCTCACGCCCCACATGATCGTACTCGATCCAGGCCCTGCGGAGGGCCACAGCCTTGTGCAGCTCGAAATCGGGCTCGGCCTGAGTGTGAATGGAAATGAACCGGTCGGCCCGGTAGCCTTCGCGTTCGATGATGTCGAGTTGGTCCATCACCACGCGTCCCCTGATGGTATGGGAGCCGATGACCGCACCGGTTGCCGCCGCCGCCCGAGCCGCGGCCCGTAAAATACGCGCCTCCAGTGGGGTGATGCCGTCATCACCGGCGCTCAACTTGATCCAACCTGCCAGTACACCCGTATCTTCGATGCCGACGGTGAGTTCGCTCAGCATCCAGCTTTCGAGTTCTGCCTCGGTGGCATCCCGGACCCAGTCCGGGATCCAGGGCTCGCGGTAGTTGCCGGTCGGCACAACGATCGGGAATCCCGTCGCCCGTGAAACCGCGAGGTCGAGGTCGGCCCGCCGGCCAACGCCGCCCGTCGAGCATTCCACCAGCGCTGTCACCCCCTGCGCCTTGATCGCTTCGATCTCAGGGGCCATCAGCGCCACCACATCCGCCGTGTTCGCCTCTGCATAGCCTGGCTGGTCCGGCGTTCTCAGATCAACGAACACATGCTCATGGGGAAGTATGAGGCCGAGTTGGTCTTTTCCGAACGGCCCCAAAGTGGTCACTAACTGCTTCACGTCTTCCTCCTCATCATGCCGGCAACGGCGCTCCGTACGCGCGGCCGTAGCAAAGCGCAAATGCCACCGAAACCGTATCGCGTTGAAGCGGGGGCAGAAGCAACGACTTTGCCGCGGAGCCCCTGGCGAGAAATTTCTGATCCGGGCGGGCATTTTGCTGCTTTACCCACCACCTGCCAGCGCCTCATGACCTGACGGCACCATCTCAGCCGGGTCCAATGCCAACAAGCGAGTCGGGGAACCCTGTGACACTGCAAGAATTGCTCTTGCCGCTGCGGTGTGGATGCGTTGAGTTGCGTCCCGCAGCCACGGGACCAAACTAGACCATGACCCTGCAACAGATACTGGCCTTCGGTGTGATCGGCGGGATGATGCTCGCCTTCATCTGGGGGCGCTGGCGCTACGACGTCGTTGCCGTTTGCGCGCTGCTGGCCGCGCTGGCCCTGGGCCTGGTGCCCCCGGCGGAAGCGTTTTCAGGCTTCTCCGATGATATCGTGATCATCGTCGGCAGCGCCCTGGTGGTGAGCGCTGCCGTCTCTCGCTCCGGAATCATGGAAATCGCGGTACGCCGCTTTGCGCCCGGGATCACCACGCCGCGCGCGCAACTGATCCTGCTCGTCACGATCGTGACCATCCTCAGCGCCTTTGTGAAGAATATCGGGGCCCTGGCGATCATGATGCCGATCGCTTTCCAGATGGCGCGAAAGTCCGGCGTTTCGCCCTCGATGTTCCTGATGCCGATGGCCTTCGGTTCCCTGCTCGGGGGGCTCATGACCCAAATCGGGACCTCGCCAAACATCATCGTTTCCAGAGTGCGCGAGGAGATGGTGGGCCAACCGTTCGGGATGTTCGACTACACGCCGGTGGGAGCGGCGCTGTCGATCGTCGGCATCGGCTTTCTGGCGGTGTTCTACTGGCTGTTGCCGGAACGCCGACGCGAAGAAACCGGCATGGACAAGGCCATAGAGATCAAGAACTACACCACCGAGGCGCGGGTGGGGGCGGACTCGGCGGCGGTCGGCAAGTCGGTGGCGCAGATTCAGGCTGCCGGTGACGGGGCGGCGATGGTCACACGGATCGTGAGCGCCAACGGCAACAGCCGCACGCCGCTGCCGGACGCGACGCTCAAGGCGGGCGACATCCTGCTGATCCAGGGCGAACCGGACGCGCTCGACAAGATGGTGTCGCAGTCCGGCCTTGTGTTCTCGGAGCGCCGCGGAGCGGCCACGCGCGACGCGGCGGACATCGGCATCATCGAGGCCGTGGTCGGCGAAAGCTCCGGCCTGATCGGTGCCAGCGCGCAGGAACTGACGCTGTTCGACCGGACCGGGTTGAATCTCCTCGCAATCAGCCGGCGCGGCGAGCGGCTGACGGAGCGACTGGGGCAAATCCGCTTTCAGAATGGCGACGTGATCCTGCTGCAGGGACACCTGAAGCGGCTGCCGGAGCTGTTGCGGGAGTGGGACTGCCTGCCCCTGGTGGAACGCGGGCTGCGCCTCGGCAGCGTCCGCAACGGACTGATCCCGCTCGGCATCCTCCTGGTGGCTATGGCAGCCACGGCGGTCGGCATGGTGCCGGTGGCCGCAGCGTTCTTTGCGGCGGCCGTAGCAATGGTGCTCACCCGCTCGGTACCGCTGCGGGACGTTTATGCTCAGGTCGATGCGCCGATCCTGATCATGCTGGCGTGCCTCATTCCGGTGTCGGATACGCTGCGATCAACCGGCGGAACGGACTTGATCGCCGGCTTGCTGTCACAGGTGGCGAGCGTTATGCCCGGTTGGGGAGCACTGGCGCTGATCATGGTCGCCGCGATGGCTGTGACGCCGTTCCTCAACAATGCCGCGACCGTGCTGGTGATGGCGCCGATCGCGGCTACCTTCGCCAATTCGCTGGGGTATGCGCCGGAGGCCTTCCTGCTCGCGGTTGCGGTGGGGGCCGGCTGCGCCTTCCTCACCCCGATCGGGCATCAATGCAACACGCTGGTGATGGGACCGGGTGGCTACCGCTTCGGGGATTACTGGCGGTTAGGGGCGCCGCTGTCGCTGCTGGTGGTGCTCGTCGGCGTGCCGATGCTGATGCTGATCTGGCCGTTCTAGCATGCACAGCCGGCACACCATTCGCCTGCCCGGCCGCGACCCGCTGATCCTTGGCGAGCGGGCGCTGATCATGGGCATTCTCAATGTCACCCCGGACAGCTTTTCCGACGGCGGGCGGCATGCGGCGGTGGAGGCGGCGGTGGCGCATGCCCGGCAAATGATCGCCGAGGGCGCCGACATCATTGATGTGGGCGGCGAGAGCACGCGGCCGGGTGCCGATCCGGTGTCGGTGCAGGAGGAACTGGACCGGGTGATGCCGGTCATCGATGCGCTGGTGGCGGAGGGGTTCGACGTGCCGATCTCGATCGACACGATGAAGCCGCTGGTGGCGGACCAGGCGATCCAGGCCGGGGCGACGATCATCAATGAGGTCACGGGGCTGCAGGGCGCGCCGGAAATGGCCGAGATCGCGGCCCTTTATGGGGTTCCAGTGGTGGCAATGCACTGGGACAAGGCGCGCGACCGGACGGTGCCGATCGTCGACGCAGTGGGGAGTTGGCTTGAGCGGAGCCGGGAGATTGCGGCGGCGGTAGGGGTAGCAGCGAACAGCCTGATCCTTGATCCCGGCTTTGGTTTTGCCAAGAACATGAACGAGAACTATGCGTTACTGAACGGGTTGGACGTGTTCGCTGAGCAGCCACTACTGGTGGGAACATCGCGCAAGTCGATGATCGGACGCCTGCTGAACGTGCCGCCCGAGGAGCGCGTGGCAGGGACGGTGGCCACGAGCGTGCTCGGCTACCTCAAGGGCGGGCACATCTTCCGGGTGCATGACGTGCGGGCCAACCGCGAGGCGCTGACGGTGGCGCAGGCGGCGCTGTACGGCCCGCCAGAGCAGGAGGAGCTGCAATCATGAGCGATGCTTTCACCGGCGACCGCATCATCCTCAATGACCTCGGCTTTTTCGGCTATCACGGCGTGTTTCCCGAAGAGGAACGGCTGGGCCAGCGCTTCCATGTCGACCTCGAGCTGGGGCTCGATCTGGCGGAGGCCGCCGCAACCGACGACCTGGCCGCCAGCGTCAACTACGGCAAGATCTACGAGGCGGTCGAGGCCGCCTTCAGCGGCCGACGGATGAAGCTGATCGAGGCGGTGGCGCACAACATCGCCACCGCGCTGTTCGCGGCCTTTCCGCCGATCCGCTGGATCAAGGTGCGGGTGCGCAAGCCCGAGGCGCCGATCGCCATGGTGCGTGGCTATGCGGCAGTGGAACTGCACCGTGTGCGAGGCGAGGCGTGACGCATCAGGCCTGGCTCAGCCTCGGGGCCAATCTCGGCGACCCGCGTGCGCAACTGCGCGAGGCGGTGCGGCGGATCGAGGCGCATCCGCAAATCCGGGTGACGGCGCAGTCGCAACTGGTGATGACCACGGCATGGGGGAAAACCGACCAGCCGGATTTCTGCAACATGGCACTGGCCATCGAGACCGAGTTGCAGCCGCTACCGCTGTTGCAGGCGCTGCTGGCCATCGAACTGGAGATGGGCCGCCAGCGCATCGAAAAATGGGGGCCACGCGTCATCGACATCGACATCATCGCCTATGACCGGCTGGTGCTGAAGACCGCCCAACTGACGCTGCCGCATCCGTTCGCCCATGAGCGCGCCTTCGTGCTGGAGCCGCTGGCGGAGATTGCTCCGGATGTGCGGGGCTGGGTGATCAAGATGGGAAAGCGCGGCTAGGCGCGCAGCGCGTCCACCACCGCGACGGCGGCGTCGAACTCCTCGCGGCGCCTGGCGCGGCGTTCCATTGCTTCTTCGTCGGCGCCCCATTGGGCGATCTGGTAATCTTCATCCAGATGCGCCGCCGTCCACACCTCTTCGGCGGAAATGAGCTGATGGAGGAATCCGATAGCGAGAAGTCCTGAGCCGGTGATTCCGGTGATGGAGACAAGTGCCGTCAGGGTCAGCAGATTTTCCTGTTCGATAGACTGCGCGAGGCGATCCAGGGTCGGCTGCGGCTGTGGCTGGTGCAGGATGCCGACGGTGGGCTGGAAACTGACGCCGAAATGGCGGGCGAGCTTGACCAGCGCGTTGTCCCAGGTGACTTCCTGCTGGCTGACAAGTTCCTGCGGGCTGTCGGCCCGATAGAGCAGGAGATCGCCGGCGGCAAACTTCATCACCTCCGCGCGCAGCGCCTGCACGAGTTCCTCGCCTGATTCCACTCCGGCGTTGATGAGACGCACCATCGGCATGGTTGCCGGGTCGATATGGGTGCCCTGGGCGGACCATTCAGCGGCCATTGCCTGGGCGATGGCGGCGGCGGGAACGGCGATCGGGATCCTCTTGCCCGGGGTGCGGACCTGGCGGCCGTCGAGGGTAACGGCAAAGCCGCCCTCGACAGGGGCGACGCCGACATCCTTGTAGAAGCGCTTGGGCAGTTCGACCTGATTGAGGTGCTGGGCGCGGCCATAACCGTCGTCGCGGTGGCGGCTGGCTTCTTCGAGCTGGTCACGCATGGGTGTTCTCCGGTGAGGTCACGCGCCGTCCTCGGGGTCGCGGCTGACGTCAAAGCGATCGGCATCGAAGCCGAGCGCCTCGAAACTCTGCTGCATATGCGGCGGCAGCGGGGCGGACACGTCGAGACGGCGGCCGTCGCGCAAAGGCAGCGCAATGCGGCGGGCGTGGAGGTGCAGCCCCTGCCCCAGCCCTTCGGCTGCCTGGTAGTTCTCGATGTTGAAGTACCGCGGATCGTCGAGGATGGGGGTACCGAGCTGGGCCATGTGAACGCGCAACTGGTGGGTGCGACCGGTGACCGGCTTCAACGTCACCCAGGCGAAGCGACGGCTGGCGGTGTCGGTCGTCGAATAGTAGCTCAT
>JAEZFJ010000066.1 GCA_023437755.1 Pseudomonadota bacterium | reverse complement strand
CTCCACCGCCAGCCCGTCGGCCACGGCTCGCGCGGGCCGCTCCGCATCGGCGGACAGGAACACCTCGAACGGCGCACCCTGGGTGATCTGGGTGAAAAGCTGCCCGGTGGCCCCGAAGCTGTGGCGCACCTCATGGCCCGTCGCCGCCGTGAACAGCGGCGCCAGCTCTTCCGCCACTGCCGAAAAATTGGCGGCCACCGCCACCAGCACGGTGTCGGCCCGCGCCCCCGGGGCAATCACCGCCATCAGGACGGCAACTGCAAGGGCAGCGCGCCGCTTCATCCGTCAGCTCTTGAGCGCAGCGGCTTCGCGGGCCAGCGTTTCGATGCGCGACCAGTCGCCGCTTTCAATCGCATCGCCCGGCATGATCCACGAACCACCGACGCAGATCACGTTTGGCAGGCTCAGATACGTCCTGGCCTTCGCCGCATCGATACCGCCGGTTGGGCAGAAGGTGATGTCGGCGAGCGGGGAGGCGAATGCCTTCAGCACCGGTGCGCCGCCCAGCGCCTCGGCGGGGAAGAACTTGAGATAGCTGTAGCCGCGATCGGCTGCGGTCATGGCTTCGCCCGGCGTGCCGATGCCCGGCAGCAGCGGAATGCCGATGTCGTCGGCAGCATCGAGGATGCGCGGCGTCAGTCCCGGCGACACCATGAACCGGCAGCCCGCCGCCACCGATTGCTGCATGTGCTGCGGATTGCGCACCGTACCGGAGCCGACGATGGCGCCCTCGACCTTGGCCATTTCTTCGATGACCTTGAGCGCGTTGGGCGTGCGAAGCGTGACTTCCAGCACCGGCAGCCCACCGGCCACCAGCGCCTCGGCCAGCGGCCGGGCCTTGCTCACGTCGTCGAGGATGATCACCGGCACTACCGGGGCCAGCGACAGGATGGAGCGGATGGCGTTGCTGTCTTGCGGCATGGTCGGTCCTCGCGGGTTTCGGTTGCCAGAACGGTTAGGGCGGCAACGGGCAGCGCGCAAGCCCGTTTGCAGCATGACACGGCCATCTTGCCGAGGCGCCGGCGCGTGCCGATATTGCAGGGGAAAGGATCATGCCATGACCGACACAGACCTCACCGTCCAGCGCGAGGACGGCGCCACCCGTGGACGCTACGTCATTCACCTGGCCCCCGGCTACGAGGCGGAGATGACCTACCGCAAGGCGGCCGACGGCACGATCACCATCGACCATACCGGGGTGCCACCGGATTACGAGGGTCGGGGCATTGCCTCCCGCCTCGTCAACAAGGCCATCGAGGACGCGCGCGAACAGGGTTTCAAGATCACCCCGCTCTGCTCCTACGTGGTCGCCCAGTTCCGCCGCCACCCCGAATGGGCGGACCTGCGGGCCTGACCGTCACCACCCGTAGCGGATGGTCTGCTGGTTCTCGGCCGCGATCGCCTCGAGCTCCAGCCACGGCACCCGGATCTCGGGTGCGCCATAGGCGTAGGCGGCCACCTCATAGGGCTGGAAGGTGATGACCAGGTCATGGCCATCATCGAGGTCCCAGCGCGCCGGATCGACCACGATCTCGGCGATATCTTCCTTGGAGTCGACCTGCACCCACTCCCCATGCTGGTCCTGCAGCGCCGCCCAGGCGGCATCCACCAGCACTGCCTCCCAGCCCTCACCGGCAAAGATGTCGCCCGCTTCCACCGCCCGTTCCTCGGGAACGAAGTAATGAACGGACGTGTCGGCGTAATTGCCGTGCGCCGCTCCATGGCCGAACCAGTAGGTCTCGAGCCGCAGCGAGATACGATTGGTGCCCGCCGTCGATTTCACCGCCAGTGTCATCGAGGTGTCAGAGGAGTCGGCAAGGTCCCGCCCGGCATAAATGTCGGAATAGGGCTCTGCCTCCGAACGGGTGAAGGCGTTGAACGCCTCCGCCAGCGGATCGTCGTCATCGAGCAGCGCCACTGCCGCCTTGTGGGTCGCGACCTTCCAGTACGACTCAGGATCCGCCGCCTCCTGCGGATCCGGCAGCGCGGCATTGGCGCTCTCGAAAACGAACCGGTGCCCGTCGATCATCCGGCTCAGTTCCAGCGTCCGCGCTCGCGCCTTGAACTCATCGACGAGGCAGGACACACCCCGCTCGTCATACGCGCCGCTGCGCATGGGCTCGGCGTCTTCGGTGCAGGCACGCTGGGCAAAGCTCAGCCACGCCCGCTGGTCGTCCCGCAAGGCGCTCTCGGCCGACTTTGTCAGCCCGCCCAGCGCGGTATTGAACGCCTTGGCCAGCACCTCGTCCGCGCGCGAGAGCTCCTCGCTGTCGCAGATGGCATGCTCGAACGGGGTAGCGGCCGCACCGCAGTCGAAACTGGCAGCCGTGACGGTCGACACGCCCACCGCGGGCCAGAGAGCGCCAACAAGCAGCAATACGGGGACCGCACGCATCGGCATCATGACACCTTCTCCTCCAGGTCCGCCGAATCATCATTGGCGGGGTGCCGCGGCAGCAAGCGGCCAAAGCTCAACTGCCACAACCGCCGGAACGGCAGCACTTCGTTCAGCAGACAGACCACGCTCACCCGCTCCTCTGCCGGCAACTGCCGGATCAACCGGTACAGCCGGCTGATCGCCGGCAGCAGATTGCCGCGGCTGATCAGACAGCTCAAGGCCTCGCTGATCCCCGGGCCGAGTTCCAGCATGGTCCGCGTGAGGTCGATGGGCCGGCCCTCTCCCGGTAGGGCGCCCTCGAACATGGACCGGTTTGCCTGGGGCAGGAAACGCGCATTCGCGTGGGCGAAGAACAGCCCGTCATGCACCAGCGGATTGCCGTCGACGATGGTGAGCACATGGCCGCCGGCCTGCCCGCCAATGCGGGACACTGGATCGTCCGGGTGTCGATAATTGCGCACCGTCACACCCGAGAGCACCTCCGGCTCATAGCCCCCATGGATGCGGGTGATCCCCAGGATCCCGCCGAACCCGTTCTGGGTCTGCAGGATGATCCGGTCACGCCGCTCGGGGAAACGCAGCGCCATGTCGTAGGCCAGGTACTGTGCCAGTCCGCCGCCAAGGCTATGCCCGGCCACCACCACGGCATAGGTGGCGATGTAGCTGCCAACAAAAGGACAGGATGACATCACGGTTGGCGAGATACTGGGCAACGCCGAGATTGGCGTTGGCGACGAAGTCGACGGCGGTGTCGCTGCCTCGCAGCGCCATGATCAGCTTCTGAGCGGGATGGTTCACGAAGGGCACGGCCTCGAAGCCGGTCTGGCTGACCGCGCAGGCAAACACCCGGTCGACTGCGAAGCCGGGCAGTTGCGCAATCACCCCGTCCTCGCGGAGGTTCTGGTAGGCCACCTCAGTCGCTATGGCGACGAAATCGATGTCCGTCAGCACCTGCTGCCCCGCTGCTGTCAGCGCGACCAATTACCACAGGCGGGACCGCAGGGTAAATCAGGAGGCAGCGCGACCCAGGAACTCCTGCGCGCGGCGGAGTTCTTCGGGACGAAGTTCATGCCCACCCTCGTGCCACAGCGTCTCTACCTCGGCCCCTTGCGCCGCAAAATACTGGCTCAGGCTTTCCGTCACCGGCGCCGGTGCCATGGGATCCCGGCGCCCGGCCGTGATCAGCACCTGCCGTCCGGTGAAGTCGACGGCGGGCGGTGCAAACGGGATCAGCGGGTGCATCAGCACGGTGGCGTTGAACAGGCTCGGTGATGCGAACTGAACCGAGGCAAGAATGTTGGCGCCGTTGGAGTAGCCCAGGCCCAGCACCGGTCCGTCGCCCTCCGCCTTCCGCGCCGCCACGAACGTTGCCATGGCTTCAGTCCGGCGCGCCAGGTCCGCCATGTCGTAGACGCCTTCGCCGGTCCGCCGGAAGTAGCGCAGGGCGCCGCCCTCGCTCACATCGCCACGAGGGGCAATGATCCGGCTCCCCGGCAGCAAATGTCCCGCCAGTTCGAAAAACTGGTTCTCGTCCCCGCCGGTGCCATGAAAGACCAAAAACAGCGGCGAGCCGGCACCGGCTCCCTTGGCTTCACGATAGATGTAGTCTGCCATGTTCTCCACCGCGTGCCGCCACTCCGGCGACACTACAGAATGGCCTCCTGGGCGTCACCCCGTGACGATTGCCCGATAGTGCTCCAGCACCGCGTCCGCATCGATGTCCGTGCAAACCAGCTGCGCCGGACGGCCGGCCCAGGCCGGGTGGCGATCGTTGACGGCCTGGATCGTCTGCCCGACAGCGATGCCGTCGGTCAGCACCCTTACTGGCCCGAGCCGGGTGGTGAACCATTCCGGATGCACGAGGTAGGTCACCGCCAGAAGGTCGTGGCCCACGACGCCATCAATGCCGAGAAACTCGCCGTAGAACCGCGCATAGTAAGCCGACATGTCGGCAATGAGCTGCCCGTTCTCGCCGCCATCGCGCCCAAGTTCGGCAAGGTAGCTGTTGCTGAGCACGATCTCGTGCGTCACGTCGAGACCGACGGCGACCACAGGCCACGCCGCGCCGAACACCTCGTCGGCCGCGACGGGATCGCCATGAATGTTGGCTTCCGCCGCCGGCGTGATGTTGCCGAGCCGTCCCTTGTAGCCGAAGGCACCGCCCATAATCACCACGGCCTTGGCGAGCTTGGCGACCGCCGGATCCTTGCGCAGCGCCAGCGCCAGGTTGGTCATGCGCCCAACGGCAACGATCGTCACCTCGCCCGGATGCGCGCGCAGCGTTTTGATGATGAAGTCGCTCGCCGTACCCGGGCGCAGCGTCGTTTCGTCGATCATCGGCAGCAGCACGTCGCCCAGCCCGTTTGCGCCATGCACCGCATCTGCCGGGGGCTTTGCGACCCCGTCGAGGGTCTCGCCGGCGCCGCGGATCACCGGTGCCGAAATGCCGAAGCGCTCCCTGAGGAAAAGCGCGTTGCGGGTGGTGCCGTTGATGTCGGCATTGCCAACCACGGTGGTGATCCCAAGCAGTTCGACTTCAGGCAGCTTGCTCAGGTAGAGCAGCGCCATGGCGTCGTCGATGCCCGGATCGGTGTCGAAGATGACTTTCATGCAAAGCCTCATTGCGCAGGTGCCGCCCATTGCGGCGGCGCACTGCCGATGTCAGAAGAAGCGCGGGGGAGGGTAACCGATCGCGCCGGTCAGCCGCGCAGCAATCATGAACCCCGCACTCCGTCAAGACCAACGGGCGCCGGCCCACCGCCACGGGTAATCGCATGCTCATCGTCCTCGGCTCCACCAATCTCGACCAGATCGGCACCGTGACCCGCCTCCCCCGGCCCGGCGAAACCGTATCGGGACACACCTTCTCGACCGCTCCCGGAGGCAAGGGCGCCAACCAGGCACTCGCCGCCCGCCGCGCCGGTGCCGAGGTCCGGTTCTTCTCCGCCGTCGGGGAAGACGCCTTCGCTCCCGCAGCGCTCGAACTCCTGCAAAAGGATGGCGTCGACCTCGATGGCGTCCGCCGCACCACCGCCCACACCGGCATCGCCATGATCCTGGTGGACGAAGCCGGCGAAAACGTCATCGCCGTGCTGCCGGGCGCCAACGCCGACGTCGACACCACCGCCGCCGAGGCCGCCCTGTCCAATCGCAGCAGCGGCGACGTCCTGGTCCTGCAGCAGGAAATCCCCATGGCAACCAACCGCCGCGCCCTCGACCTCGCCCGGGCGCAGGGCGTCCGCACCCTGCTCAACATCGCCCCCTTCGTGGCCGAAACCGCCGCCCTTGCCGGTGACGCCGACATCCTCATCGCCAACGAAACCGAGTTCGCCCTCTTGGTCGGCGAGTTCGGCGAACGTCTGGAGGCTGCCATGCTGGAGCGCGCCGCCGCGTCCAGGCAGATCGTCGTGGTCACCCTCGGCGCCGCCGGCGTCCGCATTGCCGTGGACGGCACCGTTCTCAGCATCCCCTCCCTGCCGGTCGAGGTCGTGGATACCGTTGGCGCCGGCGACACCTTCTGCGGCTATCTCGCTGCCGGTCTTGCGGCCGGCGACACCATCGAGCGCGCCGCCACCCGTGCGGCAGCTGCAGCGAGCCTCGCCTGCACCCGCCCCGGTGCCCAACCATCCATCCCCTATGGCGCCGATGTTCCTGTCCTTGATTGACGGGGGCAAACCCGCGCTGGTCTAGTCGGACCACGATGATTCGAAGGAGCCACGCCGCATGCGGCTGCTCGTAGTCGACGACAGCAGGTCGAGCCTTGCCCTGATCGGGTCCATCCTGAGCGACATGGCGGCGGCCGAGATCGACCTCTGCCTCAGCCCCCGCGAGGGGCTCGAGCGTTGCGCCGAGCAGCAATACGACCTCGTCGTGGTCGATCACGTCATGCCCGAGATGGACGGCGTCGCCTTCACCGCCGCCCTGCGCGGCCGCACCGAATACAGCCTCGTGCCCATCATCATGGTGACCTCGGATGCGGCCAAGGAGATCCGGATCGAGGCCATCCGCGCCGGAGCGTCCGACTTCCTCAACAAGCCCTTCGACCCCACCGAGCTGCAGGCGCGCGTTGCCAATCTCCTCGCCCTGCGCCGCGCACAGGTGGAACTCGCCGACCGCGCCAACTGGCTGGCGCGCGAAGTGGAGCGTGCCACCGCCCATCTGCTTGCCCGCGAGGAAGAAGTGATCTGGCGCCTCGCCCGCGCCATCGAATATCGCGACGGCGACACCGGCGGCCATGTCTCGCGGGTCGCGCAGATCAGCCAGCTCATTGCCGAAGGCATCGGGCTTTCGCCGCAGCGCTGCCGGACGATCTACCTTGCCGCCCCGCTGCACGACATCGGCAAGAGCGGCAGCGCCGACGCCATTCTGTCCAAGCCTGGCAAACTCACGCCCGAGGAGATGGACATCATGCGCGAGCACGTGACCATCGGCGCCCGCATCCTTGAAAGCGGCACCTCGGAGCTGATCCGCACCGCCGAACTGATCGCCCAGAGCCACCACGAGCGCTGGACGGCACTGGCTATCCCGATCGCCTGTCGGGCACCGACATCCCGGTCGAGGCCCGCATCGTTGCCCTCGCCGACG